>JASEFN010000004.1:234990-239880 GCA_030018355.1 Caldisericia bacterium
TACTCTCCCAAAAAGCATCACCAACTCGTATCTTTTTATCTATAAAATTTTTTACAAATAGATAATTTATTGTTAAAAGACCACCATCATTTATGTCTCTCCAATATGTTGGTCCCCAAGAAATTCTTGTAGCGCCAATATAAACTGATCCACCCTTTAAAAGATATTCATTCGCTAAATTTATTTCACTTTCTGGATATGCAGTTAGACAAGATGAGGCAAAAAATACCCCACCTAAAAAATCATCTGGAATATCTGAAATATTTAAAATTGAGTAAAATTTTGTTTCTTCTTTTGAGAAGAGATAATTTTTATCACTATCTTCCCAAAGATATCCTGCAACTCCATATGGGCTTCCATGTGCATTTAAATTAATGAATCCAAAGATTTTTGATTTTAGTAGTTCAGAAATTTTTCTGTCTTTAAGAGAATAATCTGAAGGATAAAATGATGGAAGAGATCCATCTTTCTCATAAATTCTAATTGGAGTAAATCCATTTTTTATAAGAAAATCTTGAATAATCATCTCCATAAATTCAGAACCATCTTCATTTTCAAGAATTCTGTCATACCAAGTTTCACCTTTAAAAGAAAGATATGCACCAATTAAAAGAGCATAATTTTTTTGATTAAATTTTAACCTTTCAAATTGAACAAGTTTAGAAAAATAGTTATCAAGGGTCTTTATATTGTCAAATGGAACTCTTCCTACATATATATGTGTATCCAATTTTATATCATCATCAGGATATTCTCCAAAAATTCCATCTTTATCTTTATCAAAATCTTCAAATGGATCGACAAAATAAATATCAGATGGTGTCGCTTCAAAATCTGAATCAAATTGATCATGGATGCCACTTCCTCTTGGATATAACCTTTTCATTGGAAAAGATTTATCAGAGCCAATTATTAAAAGATACTTTATATTTAATTTTTCTTTATTTTCTCTCAAATAACCTCTTAAACCTTCAACTTTATCACTCTCTTTTATTGAATTTATGTTTAGACGAATTACATTGAAACCTTCACTTTCTTTTAACTCTTTATACTTTGTAAAAGATTCTGGAAGAGGAGATGCTTCAAAAACAAGAATTGTTTCTTTTGATATTTCAAAAGAGATCCCTTTTGGAGACCAAGGAAGAAAAATAAAAAGAATAACAAAAAAAATTAAATATTTTTTAGAGTTTAAAAAATAACTTTTTTTCATAAACTAAATAAATTATATGAAATTTTACTTTATTTTTCTATTAATTAAGGGACCTTTGGACAGACATTTGAAATTGTAATTACCATTACAATGCTTTTTTCTCTTAATTTTTTATAAGCATCATTTAAAAATTTAAAAAGTTCATCTTCTTCCATCCAAATAATTGTTGCAAATGAATTAACCTCATATTGAATTCCTCTTGAATTTAACTCTTCCCAAAAAATGTTTAATGTTTCAGTAATTGTCTTCTCTTTAAGTGGATAAATGCTTATTTGCGCACCAATCAAATTATACCTCCTATATTTTTTTCTTTATTAATATAATTGAAATTGCACCAAATGATGGAAAAATTTTTGAAAAAATATTCTCCCAAAAAGATGGGAAAAGTGGATTCCATGGAGGAATAAAAGTTTTAGATTCACATCTTAAAATTTTCCAACCTTCTTTAAAAAATTTTTTAAGAGAAGATGGAGAATAAAATCTTGCCTTGTTAAATAAGTTATTTTTATCAAATAAGCCCTCAATTCTTCTTTTTAAAGCCCAAAGAGAGAGTGAATTTAAAGTTATAAGCAAAAATTTTCCATCTTTCTTTAAAATTCTCTTTACTTCATTAAAAAGAGGTTTTGGATCTAACAAAAACTCAATTGATGTCATTGAAAAAACAAAATCAAATGATTCTTTTTCAAAAGGGAGAGGGTAATTGAAGTCATGTTTTATAACTTCAAATCCCCTCTTTTTTGCAATTTTAAGCATCTCTTCTGAAATATCAATTCCAATAACTTTGTATCCTTTTTCTCTTAAAATTTGAGTAAAAAGTCCTGTTCCTATTCCGAGATCAAGTGCAACTTTTCCATTACCCTCTTCAATTAAATTTTCAATTGCTCTTTTTTCACTCTCAAAAATTTTTTTACCAAGTGGTGTCTCAAACCACTTGTCATATAAATTTGCTATATCATCAAAAATTGGTTTTCCATTCATACTCTTTCAACTAAAATTGCTATTCCTTGTCCTCCACCAATACAAAGAGAAGCAATTCCATATTTTCCACCTCTTCTTCTCAATTCATGAAGAAGTTTTACCACAAGAATTGCTCCTGTTGCACCAATTGGGTGTCCTAAAGCTATTGCACCTCCATTTACATTTAATTTTTCGTCAGGAATTTCTAACTCCTTTTTAACTGCTAAAGCAATTGCTGCAAATGCCTCATTTATCTCAAATAAATCAATATCATCTATTTTTAAATTTGCTCTTTCGAGTGCTTTTTTAATTGCATAAACTGGTGCAATTCCAAACATATTTGGATCAACTGCACTTACTCCATAAGAAACTACTCTTCCAAAAGTATCAAAATTGTATTCTTTCACCTTTTCATAATTTGAAAGAATCATACATGCAGCACCAGAATTTAATCCTGGTGCATTTCCTGCTGTAATTGTCCCATCTTTTTTAAAAGCAGGCTTGAGTTTTGAAAGTTTTTCTATTGTTGTATCCTTTCTTACAGATTCATCAAAATCAAAAAGAGTCCCATCTTTTAAAGTAATTCCAACAATTTGATCTTTAAAAAATCCACTCTCTTGTGCTTTTGCTGCCTTCATATGACTCTCATAAGAAAACTTATCTTGCTCTTCTCTTGTTATTCCATATTTTGGAATAAGAAACTCTTCAGTTATTAAACCAGAGTGCTTGTCAGAAAAAGCATCATTCAATCCATCTCTTAACATTGAATCATAAAGAACTCCATCTCCCATTCTATAACCCCATCTTCCATTCATAATAAGATATGGACAGAGATCCATATTTTCCATTCCTCCTGCAATTACAATTTTTGAGTAGTTAACTTCAATTTCCATTACACCAGAAATTATTGCTTGAAGACCTGATCCACAAACTCTATTAACAGTGAATGCTGGAACAGTTTCATCAACTCCACCAAAAATTGCTGCTTGTCTTGCTGGATTCATTTTTTCTCCTGCTTGAACAACATTCCCTAAAATCACATCATCAATATCTTTTGGATTTAAGTTACTTCTCCTCAATATCTCTTTAATAACAAAACCTGCAAGACGAGGAGCCTCAAAATCTTTCAAACTTCCCCCATATTTTCCAATTGGAGTTCTTAAAGGAAAACTGATAAAAACTTCATTCATTTTAAAGTCTTACCTCCTTTATATTAAATTTAATTTTTTTGCTTCAAACATAAGTTTATCCCTAAAATCTGGATGTGCAATATTAATCAAAGAGAGCGCTCTTTCTCTTATACTTTTACCTTTTAATTTAGCAACTCCATATTCAGTTACTATATAATCTGTGTCTTGTCTTGGCACAGTTATATAGCTTCCCTCAGGAAGAACTGGAACTATCGTTGAGACTTCTCCTCCTTTTGCAGTTGATCTTAAAGCAATTATTCCTTTTCCTCCTTTTGACATTTGCGCTCCTCTATGCATATCAAGTTGACCACCAGTGCCAGTATATTGCTTCCATCCAAAAGATTCTGAACAAACTTGACCTGTTAAATCAACCATTAATGATGTGTTTATACTAACCATTTTATTGTTTTGCCTTACTACATAGGGATCATTTACTACTGAACCTCTATGAAGTTCAACAGATAAATTGTTATTTATGAAATCATAAAGTTTTTTTGTACCAAGAGCAAATGCACCAATTGTTTTTCCTTTCCAAAGAGTTTTCTCTCTATTTGTTACAACTCCACTTTCAATTAAATCAACCATTCCATCAGTTATCATTTCAGTGTGAATTCCTAAATTTTTCTTATTCATCAAAAATTTTGTTATTGCATTTGGAATTCCACCAATACCAAGTTGAATTGTTGAACCATCTTCTATTAAATCACTTATGTATTCACCAATTTTTCTTTCAATATCTGTTGGCTCAACGAATGGAAATTCTGGAAGAGTTGTTGTATAGTGAGTAACATAATCAATTTCATCTATAAAAACCGATGTATCTCCAAAGGTCTTTGGTAAATTTTCATTTATTTCTAAAACTTTAATTCTTGCATTTTCAATCATCTCTTTTTCATAAATGAGTGAAAGAGATAATGAGAAGAACCCTTTTTCATCCATTGGAGTTGCAGTTCCAATAAAATAGTCAATTTTTTCATTCGCAATTTTTTCTATTGCTGCTCTATGAAGATTATTTGGGATATATGTTGCTCTTCCTTCATTGTAAACTTTCCTTTCAAAATCAGAAAGATACCAACTCTCAAGAATAAATGGAGCATTCTCTTTTCCTGTATATTTTAAAAATTCATAATCCTTTAAAAGAAGACAGGAGATAATCTTTACATTTTTTACTCTATCTTTTATCTTATGAAGAGAACTTAAAAATCCAAATGGTTGTGATCCTCCAAGAGCAACAACAATTGTTTCATTATCTTTAATTTTATTTAAAAGTTCATCAATTGAAATTAATTTTCTTTTATAATCATCAATTTTATTCATCTTTTTCCTCCATTATAAAATAGTTAACTCCATGCATTATAAAATTTAAAGTTGTTAAAATTGACTCTTTTTTAATTTCTCCATCACTTTTTAAAACAAAATATCTCATTCCAAGAGTGTGTCCAATTCCCATTAAAGAGAGTGATAAAATTTCTGGATTTATTTCTCTAATTTCTCCTCTTTCCATTCCTTCTTTTAATCTTTTTGTGTATGATG
>JASEFN010000005.1:2500-68845 GCA_030018355.1 Caldisericia bacterium
ACACTATTTTTGTAGTTTAACAAAAACTTTAAATTTGTCAAGAGGTATCAAAAAAATATTATTTAATCATATTAATTTGAAATTTTATTGAGATAATTTAAAATTAATTTGTGATATATGTTGGAGTATCTGGCGGAGTTGATTCAAGTTTTGCATTATATTTATTGAAAAAAAGATTTAAAAAAGTTTGTGCTGTATTTATTTTATTTGAATCATATGAAAATTTATGTCCTTTGAAATGTTGTAATCTTGAAAATGTAAAAATATTAACAAATAAACTTGATGTCCCTCTAAAAATAATAGATGCAAGAGAAGAATTTAAAAATGAAGTTATAAACTACTTTATTAATTATCATAAAATAGGCAAAACTCCAAATCCATGTGTTGTTTGTAATGAAAAAGTTAAATTTAAATTATTAATTGAAAATTTATTAAAAGAAGGGGATTTAATCTCCACAGGCCATTATGCAAGAATAATTAAAGATGGTGACAATTTTTATTTAATGAAAGGTGTTGATAAAATTAAAGATCAATCATATATGCTTTATAGATTAAAAAGAGAATATTTAGAAAAGATACATTTACCCCTTGGAGAATATTTTAAACATGAGGTTATATATGAATTGAAAAAATTAAATATTTATGAAATATTTCCAAAAGAGAGTCAAGATTTATGTTTTATAAAGAAAGATAAAAATTCTTTTTTAGAAGAAGTGTTTAAAGAAAAAAAGGGGAAAATATTACATATAAATGGTAAAGAGTTAGGCGAACATAAAGGTTATTATTTTTATACTATTGGACAGAGAAGTGGATTAAATATATCATGGAAAGAACCCTTATATGTTGTGGATATTGATAGTGAAAAAAATATCGTTTATGTTGGAGAAAGAGAATTCGTTTTAAAAGATAAATTTGTGGTTAAAAATTTAAATTGGCTTGTTGACATAAATAATATAAAAGATGAAAACATTAAAGTAAAGACAAGATATAAAAGCAAAGAAATTAACTGTAAATTAGAAATCAAAACTGATATGGTAATTGTGTATTTAAAAGAAAAAGAATTTGCAATAACCCCTGGGCAGTCAGCAGTTTTCTATCAAGAAGATATGGTCTTGGGTGGGGGAGAAATAGACAGAGTTTTATGATTTTTTAATCTTTCTCTTTTTTAAAAATTCTTTTAATAAAAAAATTCCTCCAACTATTATAGTTAAATAGTAATAGAAAAATCTCCAAAGTAAGATAAAGGTAACCAAAGGTTGCCTTGGTAAAAAAGAAGAAAACAAAAAGGCAATTCCAATTTCTGCCGCTCCAGATGTTCCTGGAGTAGGAACATAGACAATCGATAAAAGAAAAATAATAGTAACAAATATAATCGATAAAATAGGAGAATCAGAACCTAAACCCTTTAATAATATAACAGGTATAAAAAGAGATGTAAGCCATTGAAGTAAACTTAAAATAAAGATAACAAAAAGATCTTTTATATTTTTTCTATTTATGCTTTTTTTACCTTCTTCAAACATGTTTATATTTTTTTCGATTTCTTCTATTATTTTTTCAGATGTTTTTGGAGGAAATATTTTCATTACAATTTTTTCTATCAATAAAGCCAATTTTTTTGTTTTGAAAATTGCAAGAATAATTAATATAGAAATTAAAAAATAAAATAAGAGACCAATATTTAAGGCTAAATTAACTCCTTTACTTAAATTAAATTCAAATTTAAAGAATGCAATAAATATTGGAATTGCTACAAAAAGACTTATTCTTACAATAAATGCTACAACTTCTTTTATTAAAAATATTAAAGCACTTTTTCCATATTCAACATTAAAATTTTTGTTTAAAAGATACATTTGAAAGGGTTGTCCACCTGTTTGAAATGGTGTAACTGCCGAAAAGAAATTACCTATAATTGCAAGATTAATTGCTTCTCTCAATAAAATTTTTTTATTAACTAATTTTAAACTTAATAAAATTATTACTGATTCTAAAATCCAAGAGAAACCAACCATTAGAAAAGCAAGAACAAGATAAAAAGGTTTAATTTCAAAGAATATTCCAAAAAATCCCTCACCTTTAGTTAAAATAACAATTACAAAAATTGCTAGAATTGTTAAAATAAAAGAAATAAGTATATTTTTTGCAATAGATCTAAAATTGATCTTATTCTCTTCCATTGAAAATATTATACACTTTTAGATATAATAAATGCAAATATCAATTTAAAGGAGATGTTACAATGGATTTACAAAAAGAAGAAATATTAAAAGAACTTTTTTTGGATTTAGATAAAACAGAAAATATTGAAGATTTGGAAAAAGTAAAGGTTAAATATTTAGGTAAAAAAGGTATTATAAAAAATCTAATGGAAAGGTTAAAAATTATAGAAGAGAAAGAAGAGAGAAAAAAACTTGGAGAACTAATTAATACCTTAAAAGAACAAATCGAAGATGAAATTAAAAATCGTGAAGTTGTTTTGATTAAAAAATTAAAAGATAAAAAAATAGAGGAGGAAAGGATAGATGAAACTCTACCAGGATATCCATATAATTTTGGAAAAAGACATATATTAAAATTAGTTGAAAGTGAAATAGTTGAAATTTTTATGAGAATGGGTTTTCATTTATCTTTTGGTCCAGAAATTGAAAATGAATACTACAATTTTGAAGCATTAAATATACCAAAATATCACCCTTCAAGAGATATGTGGGATACTTTTTATTTACCTAATGGACTACTTTTAAGAACACATACATCACCTGTTCAAATAAGAACAATGGAAAAAATTAAACCTCCATTAAGAATAATTTCACCTGGTAGATGTTTTAGAAGAGATCCATTTGATGCATCTCATTCTCCTGTGTTTCATCAAATAGAGGGATTAATGATAGATAAAGATACTTCTCTTTCAGATTTAATGGGAATAATTAATCTTTTTGCTAAAAAAATGTTTGGCGAAAAAACACAAACAAAATTTTATCTTTCCTACTTTCCTTTTGTAGAACCAGGTATAGAAGTTGCTGCAACTTGCAGTTTATGCAATGGAAAAGGTTGTAATGTATGCAAATATAGTGGATATGTTGAAATTCTTGGCGCTGGAATGGTTCATCCTGATGTTTTAAAAAATGTTGGAATTGACCCTGAAATTTGGCAAGGTTTCGCTTTTGGCCTTGGAATTGAAAGAGTTGCGATGATAAAATATGGGATATCTGATATAAGATATTTCTATGAAAATGACTTAAGATTTCTTAATGAATTTTAAGGAGATAAAACATGAAAGTATCTTTAAATTGGCTTTGTGAATTTATTGATTTAAATGAGGAACTCGAAAAAATAAAAGAGATTACAACCTTTAGAGGGCTTGAAATAGAAGAGATATTTAAAAAAGAAAGTTCGTTAAAAGAATGCTACACTGGCAAGGTTAAAGATATTAAAAAAATAAATGATAAACTATCGCAATGCTTTATAGAATATAAAGGTCAAATATTAAAATCTGTTACTGGCGCAAAAAATTTAAAAGTAAATGACATTGTACCCTTTGCTTTACCAGGTGGTGTAGTTTATAAACATAGTATAAAAAATGGTGAAAAAAAGAGGGAATTAATTAATGTAACTCCCATTGAGTTTGATGGTTATCTCTCTGAAGTTCTTCTTTTATCATATGATGAAATAGGTTTAGAAGAACCCTCATTATCTGATATATATAAAGAGGGAATTTTTGTTTTACCAGAAGATACGCCATTAGATAAAAATTTAATTGAGGTTTTAGGATTAAATGACTATATATTTGAAATAAAAACACTAAATAGGGGCGATGTTCTTTCTCTCTATGGTTTGGCAAAAGAATTTGAACGTTATGGTCTTGGAAAATTTAAAATAAACAAGGAATTAAACTCAAATTATGAAAATTTACCTCTTTATAACTTTGAAATTGAGATAGAAAATGAGAATCTGTGTCCACGCTATGTTGGAATAATTGTTGAAGGAGTTGAAGTAAAAAAATCTAATATTTCAAATTTAAAAAAGTTATTATCAATTGAACAAAGACCTGTAAATAATATAGTTGATTCAACTAATGTTTTTATGTTCGAATATGGACAACCACTTCACGCCTTTGATTTAGATAAGATAAATCAAAAAATTATTGTTAGAGAATCCAAAAAGGGTGAAAAGATATTAACATTAGATGGAAAGGAAAGAGAACTTGAAGAAGGAATGTTACTTATTTGCGATGCAATAAACCCAATTGCAATAGCAGGAATAATTGGCGGAAAAGAAACAGAAGTTGGTTTAGAAACAAAAAATGTTTTACTTGAATCTGCTTATTTTAATCCAATTTCTATATCTACAACAAAAAGGAAACTTAAAATTGATAGCGAAGCAGCCTCAAGATTTGAAAAAGGTGTTGATGTTAATAGAACTTTATTAATTGGCTTCAATTCTGCACTAACTTTTAATGGTAAAAAAATTTATAAACCAATAGATGTATATCCAAAACCAATAGTAAGTGAAAAAATAAAATTGAGATATGATAAAGCAAGGAAAATAATTGGATTTAATATAAAAGATGAAGACATTATAAAAATTTTAGGAAATAGTGGTTTTAAAGAAATAGAAAAAGGTAATGATTATTCTATATTCATAAAAGAATATAATAGACCCGATGTTAAAACCGAGATTGACCTTATAGAAGAAATAGTAAGGTATTATGGAATTGAAAAAATACAACCAACAATTCCATCTATTAAAATTGATCCTTATATTGAAAATTTTAATATGAATTTAAAAGAAAAAATCACACAAATTTTAACATCCCTTGGTTTAAATGAAATAGTTACTTTATCAATTATTGAAAAAGAATATTTGTTAAGTTTTGGTTTTGATAGAAAACCTATTGAGATACTAAATCCATTAAGACAAGACCAAAATGTCTTAAGAACCTATCTTTTACCGAGTCTTTTAAAAGTTATTGAAAAAAATATAAATGTAGGAAACAAAAATATTGGCATTTTCGAAATTGGAAAAATTTATTATGATAAAGAAGGGGAATTTATTGAAGAAGATGAATTAATAGTTGGAATATCAGGTAAATTTATTGAAAAATATTGGGGAGAAAAGGACAAAGTTTATAATTTTTATAATTTAAAGGGAATACTTGAGAAATTATTTCAAGAGTTAAATATAAATGAATTTATTGTTTTAAATTATGATAAAACAAATGTATTTCATCCTACAAGATATGGAAAAATAACTATAAATAGCGAAATTGTTGGTGAGTTAGGAGAAATTGATGAAGATATATGCAAAAAAATTAATATAAATCAAAAAGTTTATGTTTTAAGAATAGAACTTGATAAATTAAAGAAATTTGTAACTTTGAAAAAAGATTTCAAAGAAATATCTAAATTTCCGAATTTAACATTTGATCTATCAGTTGTTTTACCAAAAGAACAAAAATTTCACAAATTATTAAAAATAGCAAAAGAGGAAGGAGGATCTCTTTTGAGTAAAATTTCTTTATTTGATATTTATGAAGATGAAAAAATTGGTTTAGATAAAAAAAGTTATGCAATAAATTTATTATTTTCAAGTATTGAAAAAACTTTAACAGATAAAGATATACAAGCAATCATAAATAGAATTGAATATAGAATAGAAAAAGAACTTAATGGCTTTATAAGGAAAAAGGTTGAATAATTTTATAATAGTAAATAAAATTTTAAACTATATTGATGTTTTAAAGTTTAAAAATATAAATAAAAGAATAATTACTGAACTTAAAATTGTTGCAGATACAATTCAATCATTAGAATTTGATTTAAATAAAGAAAACTTAAACCTTTTTGAAAAATATTTTATTGAAAAAAATTATATAAGAAAGATCTTGAGAGAATTAATTTATAATGGAAAATGTGAAGAAATTGAAACATTATTAAAAGAAACCCCAAATTCATTGATAAAACTTACAAGAATACCTGGAATTGGTAAAAGTCTTGCTAATATTCTTTATAAAGAGTTAAATATTCTTGATATTAATGATTTAAAAATTGCTTTAAAGGAGAAAAAATTAAGAAATATTAAAGAAATAGGAATAAAAGGCGAAGAGATTATAAATAAAAATTTAAGTGTGTATAATAAATTACAAAATGAATTTTCATATTCTTATGGAATCTCTGTTTTTAAATTTATAAAAAATAAATTAGAAGAATCGGGAATAAAAGAACTTTTCCTTGTAGGTAGTTTAAGAAGAAAAAAAGAAATTATAAAGAATGTTAACATAGTGGTAGTTGATAAATATTATGAAAATATTATTAATATTTTAAAAATGTAAAGTGATTTTAATATAATTGAAAAAGGTGTAAATTTTATAAAAATAAAAACAATTTATTCAGATTTGGAAATTATTATAAATTTTGTACCAGAAGTGTATTTAGGTTCAGCGTTAATTTATTTTACTGGGCCAAGAAGTTTTAATAAATTTTTAAAAGAAAAGGCAAAAAAAATAAATATTGATACTTTTAGAGAAGAGTTTTTAAAGATAAAAGATTTAGATGAAAAAGAGATTTTTTATCTTTTATCATTACCGTATATTCAACCTGAATATAGAGATAATTGGGATATTTATCTAAATCTAAAAAATAGTTCCTCTTTTAATTATTTATTAAAAGGAGATTTACATGTACATTCAAATTTTTCAGATGGAATATCTTCTATATATGAATTAGTAAAATATGCTGTAGAGCAAGGATATGAATATATAGGTATAACTGATCATACTGAAGATTTAAAAGTTGCAAAAGGAATGAGAAGAGAAAAAATTTTAGAAGAAAGACTTGAAATTAAAAGAGTTGAAAAACTATTTCCAAATATAAAAATACTCTTTGGGGTAGAAGCAAACATAAGAATTGATGGTTCAATCGATATCGATGAAGATATTTTGAAAGAACTTGATTATGTAATAGGATCCATTCATTATAACTTTAATGAGACAAAAGAAGTAAATATGAAGAGGTATATAAATGCAATGAATAATCCTTATATAACAATTATAGGACACCCCAGCGGAAGAAAAATTGGGGAAAGAAAAGAAATGAACATAGATTGGAAAAAATTTTTTATTGAAGCAGAAAGAACCAAAACATTTATAGAGATAAACTCAACTTTAGATAGATTGGATTTATCTTCTTCTCTCGCTTTTGAAGCAAATAAATATAACATTTACTTCTCCATTAGTTCAGACGCCCACATATCACCCCAACTAAAATTTTCAAGAGAATATGGATTAAATATAGCAAAAAGGGCTTTAATTGATGAGAAAAAAGTTATAAATACATATAATTTTAGTGAATTACAAAAATTATTAAAAATTAAAAGAGAAACTTAAGATTTTTCCTTTACTAAAACAACAGCAAATGAAGCACCACCTTTACTTTTTCCTATAATGCCAACTTTCTCCATTGTTTTAAATTTAATATTAATTTTTTCTTTATTAATTTTCATTATTAGAGATAGATTCTCTATTATTTTTTCTTTAAACTCAGACATTTTTGGTTTTTCAAGAATAATAACTGCATCTAAATTTACTATTTCATAATTTTTCATGTTCAATATATTTACTGTATTTTCTAAAATTTCAATACTTCTTTTACCTTTCCATTCTTCATTAAAAATCTCACCAATATCTTTCTCACCAATTGCACCAAGAATAGCATCGACAATTGAATGAATTAAAATATCTCCATCTGTGTTACTAAAAAAACCAAATTTCTTATTAACTAAAACACCTCCAATATACATTGGAATGTTTTTCTTTATTATATGAAAATCAAAACCTATACCGACTCTCATTTTTTTTAATAAAATCTAAAACTTTCAAAATATCACTTTTATATGTGACTTTAATATTTTCAATATCTCCATCAATAATTTTTATTGGTAAACCTTCTTTTTCAAAAAGAGTTGATTCATCAAAAAATTTCTCATATAAATATCTATTTAACAAGTTATATAATTTTAAAAAAGGAAATCCCTGAGGAGTTTGTGTTATAAAAAGTTTATCTCTATCAAGAGTTTTTATAGTATTTTTATTTTCAATATATTTAATTGTTTCGGTTACTGATATAACTGGAATAACACATGAATTCTCATCTAAATTTTGGATTACTTTCTCAATTAACTCAATTTTTATATTAGGTCTTGCTCCATCGTGAATCAATACATAATCAATTTTTTCATTTTCATAAAAATATTTTAAACCATTTAAAACAGACTCTTTTCTTTCTTTTCCACCCTCAACAATAGCAACAATTTTATTAAAATTTTTAAATAACTCTACTCCCTCATGAGATTTCTCTTTTGATAAAACTAAAACAATCTTTTCAACTTTATTACATTTTATAAAAGGTATTAAAGTATAAAAAATTAGTGGATAACTATTAATATTGTAAAAAATTTTATCATCATTAAATCTTTCGCTTTTACCTCCTCCAACTATTACTGTCCCCACCATCTTTTACAATCTCCCCAAATATCATTGTTCCAGTTGGTCCTTGTAAAAAGGAAGTAACTTCAATTAAAACTTTTTTACCAATGTAAAATTTGCCTTCTTCAACTACAACCATTGTTCCGTCATCTAAATAACCAACACCTTGATTCCTTTCTTTTCCCTCCTTGATTATTTTTATCTCCATTTTTTCTCCTGGTAAAACTACCTTTCTTAATGAAAAGGCAAGTTCATTAATATTTAAAACTGGAATACCTCTTGTTCTACAAACTTGAGTTAAATTGTAATCTGTTGTAATTAATTTTGCTTTTAACTTCTTTGCAAGTTCTATTAATTTAGTATCAATCGGTAAAATTTCGCCTCTTTCCTCAAGAATTTTTACTTTATCAGGATATTCATCCTTTAATCTATCTAATATTTCAAGTCCTCTTCTACCTCTTATTCTCTTAGACTGATCTTCTGAATCAGCAACAAGCTGTAATTCTTCTAATATAAAAATTGGTATATAAATTCTTCCATCTAAAAAATTTAATTCAATTAACTCTAAAACTCTTCCATCAATTATTGCTGAAGTATCTAAAATATATTTTGTGAAAAATTTCTTTTCTTTTTGTATTTTATCTTCACTGCTTCTTCCTAAATTTTTAAATGAATCAATAATTTCTGTTTTCCTTGAAAGAATAGCCCAAACAACGACACCAAAAACAAAAAGACCAGTTGCTACTCCAAGATAAACACCAATTAAGGGAATTTTCGATATTAATGAATATAACAAAAATGATATTAATAGTGCAATTAAAACTGAAAAAAGACCAAGAAATAATTCAGCCAAAGACAATGAAGAGAAAAATTTATTTATATTGTTTCCTATAAGAATAAGCAGTTTAGAAAAAGTCGGACAGAAAAGATAAAATATAAAGAAAAACAATAAAAAGAAAATAGAATAAATAACAAAAATATTAAAATGTGTTAATCCTTTTAAAAATTCAATAAATTTATAAGATATAAATAATCCAATAAATCCACCTAAAAAAGAAAAAAAATATCTAAAAAAAATCCAAAATCTTTTCATTATAAAACTCCTTTTTTTAATACATCTCTTAATTCATAAATGTTACATATCTCTATTAACTTTACCTCCTTATTTAATTTTACATCATCATTATGAAATTTTGGAACAATAAAATTTCTGAAACCAAGTTTTATACTTTCTAAAATTCTCCTTTTTATGAATGAAACTGGTCTAATTTCTCCACTTAAGCCCACTTCTCCAAAAGATACAATGTTTGAAGTTGGAATGTTAGTTAGAGATGAATAAATTGAAATTATAAGTGGTAAATCAGGAGATCTTTCTTCGATTTTTATACCACCAGTCACATTAATAAAAATGTCAAACTTTGATAGGTTTAATTTAAAAAATTTTTCTATAATTGCAATCATTATTGATACTCTAATAATATCAATTCCTAAACTCACCCTTTTGGGTTGGGAATAATAGGTTGGAACAGAAAGTGATTGAACTTCAACTAAAATGGGTTTCTGTCCAGATTCAAGAACAGGCACTATAGTACTTCCTGGAACTTCTTTATCTCTTTTAGTTAAAAATAAGGAAGATGGATTTTTTATCTCTTTTAATCCCTCCTCTTCCATTGATAAAATAACTATTTCTTGAGTTGAACCAAATCTATTTTTTTTACATCTTAATATTCTATAATATTGATATTTCTCGCCCTCTAAATATAAAACTGTATCGACAATATGTTCTAATAATTTTGGTCCAGCAATTTCACCTTCTTTGGTAATATGGCCTACAGCAATCCCAATGACCATGTTTTTCTTTATAAATTCACCAATTTTTTCAGCCACATTTCTTACTTGCGATGGTGAACCTGAAAGAGATTCAAGATTCTCATCTCTTATAACTTGAATTGAATCTAATATAAATAATGTAGGTTTAATTTTATCTAATGTATCTATTATTGTATTGATTTCTGTTTCATACATAATATATAAATTCTCTGGAATTTCATTGGTTAATCTTTTTAATCTACTAAATATTTGTAAACTTGATTCCTCACCTGAAATATATAGAACCTTTTTATCTTTGGATATATTTAGGCATATTTGTAATAATAAAGTGGATTTACCTATTCCTGGTTCACCTGAAATTAGAACAAATGAACCCTCAAGAAAGCCTCCACCTAATAATTCGTCTATTTCTGTAAACCCTGTACTTATTCTTTTTGTTTCTATTTTTGAAAAGTCTTCTTTTTTAAAAGAAACATCTTCTAAAGAGACATTTGAATTTATAGATTCTTCTTCAAAAGAATCCCAAGAACCACAATAAGGACATTTTCCAAGTTTAATAAAAGATTCATATCCACAAATTTTACAAATATATTTTTTGTTTTTTTTATTCATAGGTATTCCTTTAAAATATTCTTAATATATTCTGCTCTTAAATTATCTATTATACTTTCTAAAGGGGTTTCAAATTCAATTTTCATGATATTAGACCTTGTTTTAATTAAGAGTTCATTTATCAATTCAATAGGTATATCGATAATTTTCAATAAAGATGCTAATCTCAAAATTGAAAGAGTTTCACTCACATCTTTATAGGAGATTTTATAGGAATATTTTAATTTATTTTTTACTTTTCTAACCTCATCTAATAGAAAATTTTTATTTTTTAAAACATACTTTTCTCTTTCCTCTCTTTCTAATTTAATTATCTCTCTTCCTATTTTTTTAACACTATCAATTATAGTCTCTTCACTTTTACCAAGCGATGTTGAATTTGAAATTTGAAATAAAGAAGAAACTGTTTCGCTCCATTCACCAAATGTTCCTCTAATAGTTATTGAGAATTTTGTTGAATTCTCAATTATGTCATTCATTTTACCAGTTAATGTCAAAATTGGCAAATGAACAAGAAGAGATGCTCTTAATCCTGTACCAACATTAGTTGGACAAGATGTTAAATAACCAAGATTATTAGAGTATGATATTTCAATATTATCTTCTAATTCATCTCCTATTTCAAAAACATTTATAATGATATCATCAAGAGTAAAACCTTCTTTAATTATTTGTATTCTTAAATGATCTTCCTCATTTATCATTATACTTACTGTTCCATCTTCACTTAAATATAAATATTTTCCATAAGGATTTTCAATGAATAAGGGCGAAACTAAATGCATTTCCACAAGAGCATACCTTTCAACATCGCTTAAATCAAGAATATTTAACCCAAATAGATTAAATTTCTTGTAAAAATTTGATTTTTCAATCTTTTCACTGATAATTCTAACTATTTCGTTTTTCTCTGAAAGCAAACATTTTTGTGGAAAATTAAAACCTTCTATATTTCTGGCAACTTTGATTCTGCTGCTAATTATAACATCTCCATTTGAACCATAAACTTTAATCCAATTGGGTAAATTCTTAAGAATTGTTTTTAACATTATTTAAAAGTTCTTTTATTTTATCTCTTATTTTTGCTGCATCTTCATATCTCTCTTCTTCAATTGCATATTCTAATTCTCTTTTTAAATTTTTAATTTTTTCATCTATTGATGTTCTCGGTGTAAATTTTTCTCCTTTTCTTTTTCCAACATGTTTCATACTACCATGTAAGTTTAATATTATTGGCCTTAATTCTTCTTTGAAATTATCATAACATTTGCTACATCCTAAAAATCCGGTTTTTTTAAATTCCTCAAATTTTGTCCCACATACATTGCAAACTTTTTCTTCTTTGTCTTCTTCAATAAAACCTGGCATTAAACTTAAAAATTTCTTTATTATATTTTCATCATATGGAATATTTAACTCTTTTAATATACCCTTTAATCCTAATTTTGAAGCACATTCAAAACATATATGAAGTTCTTTTTTTTCATTGTTTATTATTTCTGTTATAAAAATAGATGCTTCGTTCTTTTTGCAAATATCACAAATCATGTTTTACCTCTAAAATCATTTTATCATATAAATTTTTTAATTCTTTTTAGAACTACATCTTTGCCCAAAAGTTCCATTAAAATAAACAAACCAGGAGACGCAAATCTTCCAGTTAGTATATACCTTAAAGATTGTGCAATATCTTTTAATTTAATATTTAATTCATTTAATATACTTTTAACACAATTTTCTATATTTAAACTATCAAAAATCTCTAACTTATTAATTTTTAAGTAAAAAGTTTTTAGAAACTCAATAAAAATTTTATTATTTTTAATTTCATTTATTATATTATTCTCATATAATGGTTCATTATAAAAATATTCTGTAAGATATTCTATATCACTTAAAATTTTGATATTTCCTTTTATTTCTTTTAAAATTTTGTATAACAATTCATTTCCTTTCAATTTTAACTTTTCTGGAATAAATTTATCTGCTATAACAAAAAGTGATTCTTCATTTAAATTTCTTATATAATAAGAATTTATCCACTTTAATTTATCATGATCAAAAACTGGGGAACTTTTAGAAATTTTATCAAATGAAAACAAATCTATCATCTCATTTAATGAGAAAATCTCTTTTGACTCCTTTAATGAAAATCCTATTAAAAATATATAGTTTAAAATTGCTTCTGGTAAATAGCCTTCTTTCATAAACTCTTCTATAGAGACTGAACCGTGTCTTTTTGATAATTTTTCTCTATCTTTTCCAAGAATAAGAGGAAGATGTCCAAATTTTGGAGGCTCAACTCCGAATGCATTGTATAAAAGTATTTGTTTATGGGTATTTGAAAGATGATCTTCTCCTCTAATAACATGAGAGATTTTCATCTCAATATCATCAACAACACAGGAAAAATTGTAAACAGGCATACCATCACTTCTAACAATTATAAAATCATCTAAAATTTCATTATTAAACTCAACCTTTCCTTTTATTAAATCATCAAAAACAACCTTTCCTTTTGGTACTTTAAATCTGTATGCATGTTCTTCATTTAAATTTAATCTTCTATTAATTTCTTCATAAGTTAAATTTTTACATTTTCCACTATATTTATAAATTTTTCCTTTTCTTATGGATTCTTCTTTTTCTTTCTCAATTTCTTCTTTTTTACAAAAACAGGGATAGGCAAGTCCTTTATTAACAAGAATTTGAAGATAATTTTTATAAATATCTAATCTCTCGCTTTGAAAATATGGACCTTCGTCCCATATAATATTTAACCATTTTAATCCATTTAAAATAGCCTCTGTCGATTCTTTTGTAGATCTCTCCACATCAGTATCTTCTATTCTCAAAATAAAAATACCTTTTACTTTTTTTGAAAATAAGAAATTAATAAAAGCTGTTCTTACGCTTCCTATATGTAAAAGACCCGTAGGGGATGGAGCGAATCTTACCCTTACATTTTCCATTCTGAACACTCCTTTTTAAAATCACAATATCTGCAAAAATTATTCTCCTTTTTATAAAATTTCTTATTTTTAATTTTTGTACCAACATCAATTATTAAATCTATTGACTCTTTCAAATTTTCTTCTTTTAAATTGATTCTCTTTTTACTATCGTAATCAAGAGATAAATAATAAATTGATAAAAATCTTGGTGGTTTCTTAAATTCATTTTCAAATGCAATGTAGTAAATTGACATTTGAAGCAACTCACTCTCATCAATAAGTCCAATTGCATTAAAATCAACATTATATTTACCAGTTTTATATTCTATTACTTCATAGTCATCATTTATTTTATCAATTCTATCTATAAACCCAAATATCTCAAAATCGTTGACCTTAAACTTAACCTCAGTTTCTACTTTATATGCCATCTCATAATTAAAAATGTTTTTATAATAATATTTTTTTAACAATTCGAGACCTCTTAAAAATTCTTTTTTCTCTTCATCACTATCTTTAAACCCCTCTCCAATCCAGTAAGTCTCATATATTTCTTTTAATTTCTCAAATGAAGGATATTTTGGTAAAGTATGAAATTTTGAAAGGGTCAAATGAAGTGTTTTTCCAAATGATTTATAAGGTTTAGGTTTTTCTTTTAATTTCAATTCATATAGAAAATAATATTTTAAAGGACATTCAAGATAAGTTCTAATTTTTGAAAAACTAAGTTTCATTCTTAAATATCTCCTTCAAAATGTTATCAATCTGTTCTTTTGTATTTTCCCAATTATATGAATTGTTTATAACTCTATCTGCATATTTTAATTTTTCTTCAATATTTAATTGAGCCTCTATTCTATTTTTCGCTTCTTCAATACTATAATTCTCTCTTTTAATTAATCTCTCAAGTTGAGTTTCAGGATCTGTATAAACAACCCAAACTTCATCAACAAATTTATGCCAGCGAGCTTCTATTAAAATGGCAGCATCTAAAATTACATATTTAGTTTTTTTTCTTTTTAATTCATTTATTTTTTTCTTTATTAATTTTGTTAATATAGGTAGGGTTATTCTATTTAATCTTTTAAGATTTTCTTTCGAAGAAAAAACAATATTTCCAAGTTCTCTTCGATTTATAGATCCATCTTCATTTAAAATATTTTTTCCAAATGTTCTAACTACTTTATTTTTTACACTCTCCAAACTTAAAACTGTCTTTCCAATTGAATCAGCATCTATTATTTTAAACCCTTTAGTTTTAAGATATTCGCTTATTTTTGATTTTCCAGATGCAATATTTCCTGTAAGTCCAATTAATTTCATTTTTTACACTCAAGCCAATTCTTACCAATTCCATATTCAACTTTTATCGGAACTGACAGTTTTATTGTATTCTCCATTTCTTTTTTCACCATCTCAACCACTTCTTGAACTTCATTCTTATGAATCTCCAAAAGCAATTCATCATGTATCTGTAAAACTATT
This sequence comes from Caldisericia bacterium, assembly GCA_030018355.1. Taxonomy (NCBI): domain Bacteria; kingdom Pseudomonadati; phylum Caldisericota; class Caldisericia; species Caldisericia bacterium. The sequence goes on from JASEFN010000005.1 coordinate 17,867, forward strand.
CTTGACTTTTTGTTTTTTAATTTATTCCATATATTAACCATACTAACTTTTATTATATCTGCTCCTGAACCTTGAATTGGTGTATTTATTGCAATTCTCTCTCCAAATTTAATAAGGTTTATATTTTTTGATTTAAATTCAGGAATATATCTTCTTCTACCAAGAATTGTTTCTACATAACCCTTTTCTTTGGCCTCATTAATAATGTTGTCAATGAATTTTTTAACTCCTTTAAATTTATTGAAATACATATTTATGTAAATTTCAGCTTCTTCTTCAGAAATTCTAAGCTCTCTTGCCAATCCATGAGGGCTCATTCCATAAATTACTCCATAATTTATTGTTTTTGCTTTTCTTCTATGTTCTTCATTAATTTTCTCTTTTGGAATAGAAAAAAGTTGTGATGCTGTTTCAGTATGGATATCTAAATTGTTTTTAAAAGCCTCTATAAGGTTTTCATCTGATGAAAAATGAGCAAGAATCCTTAATTCAATTTGAGAATAATCAAAAGATGCTAAATAATAATCATCATCTGAAATAAATGCTTCTCTTACTTTTTTTCCAAAATCAGTTCTTATAGGAATATTTTGTAAATTTGGTTCTTTTGAAATAATTCTACCTGTAGTCGTTCCAGTTTGTATAAAAGTGGTATGTAATCTATTATCTTTATCAACAAGTTCAGGTAAAACATTGAAATAAGTAGTAAGAAGTTTATTCAATTCTCTAAACTCTAATATTTTTTCAATGACTGGGTGGAGATTTATTAATTCAATTAATGTATCCTGATCTGTTGATAAACTTTTTTTATTTTTTAAGAAATTTTTTAAATTTAATTTTTCATATAATAGAAAACTAACCTGTTTTGGTGATTGAGGATTAATTGGAAAACCTGCTATTTCAGAAATTTCGATTGTAAGTTTTTCAATTTTTTTCCTTAATTCATCTCTTATTTTTATTAACTTTTCTTTATCTACTTTTATTCCATAAAATTCCATGTCACTTAATACATAAGATATTGGAAGTTCAACATCAAAAAGAAGTCTTTTTAAATTACAATCTTCTATCTCTTTTAATAGTATTTCTCCTAATTTCAATAATTTTGGTAATAAATTTTCAACATTTTCATCTGAAACACTTTCGCCTAAATATAATGGAATTAAAGTTTTTAAATCATAATTTTTTTTATTTGTGTTTAATATATAACTTGCAAGTTCAGTATCAAATATATTTTGTTTAAACTCCAAAGGATAAAGACTTGAAATTAAGTTTTTGAAGTTGTGTGTAATTAAAATTTTTTGGTTATTTAATTCTAATAAATCATCCTTTTTTCCTCTATAAAATCCCTTTTTACAATAAAAAATTATTTCATCATTGTGTTTTAAAAAAGATATTTTATCTTCACCCAAAAGAGTTTCTTTAGAAATAAAGTTTAGATCAACTTTTTTCTCTTCAATTTTAAATCTATCAATCAAAGAGTGGAATTCAAGTTCTGAAAATATTTTTATTATATTATTTATATTCATTTCGCCTCTTTTTAAATCCGAAATTGAAATTTGGATATCCAAATCTGTTTTTATTTTTGCAACTTCATATGATGATATAATTTGTTCTCTATAGTTTTTTATTATTTCTCCTATTTTACCTCCTGGTGGATTTTCCAATAATTCAAAAAGTGATTTATATTCTTTTAATAATTTGATACTACTTTTTGGACCAAGAGCTGGTACTCGAGGTATATTATCTGAAGCATCACCAACTAATGCTTTAAGTTCTGGTAATCTTTCAGGGGTTATCTCAAATTCATTTATAAATTTTTCTTTTGTATAAACTTCAATATCTGTTATACCTTTTTTTGTTAGTCTAACTTCACTTTTATCTGAAAGAAGTTGAAGTAGATCTCTATCGGCTGTTATAATGATTGAATAAAAAGATTCCTCTTGAGCCTTATTTTTAATTGTTCCAATAATATCATCTCCCTCATACCCCTCTATCTCTATTGATTTAATTCCAAAACTATTAAGTATCTCCTTAACTCTTTCTTTTTGGATCTTAATTTCAGGTGGAGCTTTTGGTCTATTTTCCTTATATTGAGGCATTATATCAATTCTAAAAGTTGGGGCACCCTTATCAAAAGAAACTGCTATATATTCCGGATTTTCATCATCAATTAAATTTAGTAAAATCCTAACAAAACCATATGTAGCACCAGTTGGTTCACCTTTTGAATTAATCAAAGGAGGTAGCGCATAATAAGTTCTAAAAAGAAGAGAGCTTCCGTCAATTAAAAAAATCTTTTTCATGACCATTTTGAATATTATATTAATTTTTTAAATTTCAGTCAACTTTTTTCTCTTTAATTATGTAAATTTTTTCTCCATCTCTTGTTAACTTAAAATTCTCCTTTATCCACTTTTCTATTCCTTCGTCACTTTTTATGAATTCAATTTTCAGTTTTAATTCTTCAATTTTATCTTTATATACCGAAATTTCATTTTCTAAATTTTTAATCTCATTTTTTAATTTAAAAAACTTAACTAATGGAAAAGATATAATATAAATAAAAATTAAAATGAATAAAACTAAAATTGTTGTTTCAATTTCTTTTCTTTTATACACTAATTTGTTATTCATATTTAAACCTTATTTAACTTAATCATATTTGTTCCACCTGGTACTCCTGGTATTACACCTGAAACAGAAATATAATAATCTCCACTTTTTAAAAATTTAATTTTTCTAGCCTCATATTCAATTGTGTTAATTATATCACTTTCGCTTGTAAATCTTTTAACAAGAATTGGAATAATACCCCAATAGACTTTCATTTGTTTGACAGCATTTTCATTTGGAGTTAATGCAAAAACTGGTGCACTAGGTCTAAATCTTGATATATTTATCGCGGTTTTTCCAGTTTCTGTAGTAACAATTATTGCCTTTGCTCTAACTTTTAAACTTAATAAAACTGCAGAGTAGCATATTGATAAAAGAGGATCATTTTTAATATACAACTCCATATTTAATAGCCATGCCTCATATGGAAGTTCATTTTCAACCTTCTTTGCGACTCTATTTATAAATTTTACTGCATCAACAGGATATTTGCCTATAGCTGTCTCTTGAGAAAGCATTAAGGCATCAGTTCCATCGAAGATTGCATTCGTTATATCTGAAACTTCTGCTCTTGTTGGATAGGGTTTTTCAACCATTGAATCAAGAATTTGAGTTGCAGTAATAGAAAATTTTTCAGAAAAAAGTGTTTTATTCAATATTTTTTTCTGAAGTATAGATACTTCCTCAAGATTAACTTCAATTCCCAAATCTCCTCTTGCAACCATAACACCATCTGAAACATCTATAATTTTATCTATATTTTTAACAGCATCTCTCTTTTCAATTTTTGCAATTACAGGAATATAATATCCATGTTTTTTAAGGAAATCTTTTAAAAATAAAATATCATCTGCATTTTTGACAAAAGATAAAGCAATAAAATCGACTTTTTCTTTTATTCCAAATTTTATATCTTCAATATCCTTTTCTGTTAAAGAAGGAATATCTAAAGATTCTTTTGGAACATTAATTCCTTTATTATCACTTAATTCTCCACCTTCAACTACTTTAGTTTCTATATAATCTTCCCCAGTTGATAAAACTCTAAGTTTTATTCTTCCATCATCAAGGAGAATTGTATCTCCTTTTTGAAGATATTTTGGCAAACTTTCATATGAAATTGAAACATAGTTTTTGTCACCTAAAACTTTTTTTGTTGTTAAAATAAAATTATCACCACTCTTCAATAAAATTTTTTTATTTTTAAATTTCCCTATTCTTAATTTTGGTCCTTGTAAATCAAAGAGTATTGGTATAAATTTATCAATATCTCTAACTTTTTTTATTAAATTACTATGATAATTATAATCTCCATGAGATAAATTTAATCTAAATATGTCTGCTCCATTTTCAAAAAGTTTCTTAATTATTTCTTTTTTTTCAGAGGCTGGACCGAGAGTTACAATTATTTTTGTCTTTTTAAAATTCATAATACCTATATTTTTGTCTTCTTCCACCAAATAAGATTATTAAAATTAACCCAGCAATAAAACCTCCAATATGAGCCCAATAAGCAACGCCTGAAGCAACAGTTCCCAAACTAGCAAATCCTGGAATCAATTGAAGAATAAACCAAAAACCAAGAAAAATTATTGCTGGAACAGGTATAACAGAAAAATACCAAAATAGTGGAACCAGTGCCAAAACTTTAGCATTGGGATATAGATAAAAATATGCACCCAAAACACCAGCAATTGCACCAGATGCTCCAATTGTAGGAATTGGTGAGTTTGAATAGATAAAAGAATGTGTAAGACCTGCTAGAATACCACATAAAAAATAAAAAATTAAAAATTTAATTGAACCAACTTCATTTTCAACATTATCACCAAAAACCCAAAGATAAAGCATATTTCCAATTATATGAGCAAAATTTCCATGTAAAAAAGTTGAAGTTATAAGTTTTAGATATTCAAAACCCCCAAATTTAAAAAGGTTTTTTGGAATTAAGGCCCATTTATAAATAAAAGGGATAGGATTTCTTAACATAATTTGATAAATAAAAATTAGAAAATTAATAACTATTAAAGATATAACTACGAGTGGAAATTTTCTTCTTGGATTTATATCTGAAATAGGTATCATAAATCCTCCTTAAATTAATAAATTTATTAATAAAATTATACAAAAATTTTATTGAAATAGTTTTTAAATTTAAATCCAAAATTGTTCTCTAAAAAGGATGAAAGTATCAAATAAATTATTTCTAACTCATCCCTTTCAAACACAATACTTTCTTCATAATTAAGACTTATCATCATTATTTTTTCATATAAATTTTTATTTAACTCTATAAAATTTTTTGTTCTGTGACTTGAACAAACAAAACCATTTAAATTAAAATCATATGTATATTCTTCTTTTATCATTTCGCTACATTTTATACATTTATCAAAAGGAAATTGAACACCTTCAATTTTAATAAAATTAAAAATAAAATTAATAAAAAGTGAGTTATAGTTGTTGAAAGTTTTTAATTTGTTAAAAAAATCAAAAAGTGCATTAAAAAGATTATTATTAGAATTATTTTCAACCTGTGTTTTATCTATTAAATCTAAAACTTGAAGGGCAACAAGAGACCTATTTAAATCTCTTTTTATAGTTAAAAACGACTCTATAACTTTTGTTTCAGTTAAATAATAATAATCTCTTTTCTTATAAAGAGATGTATCAATTAGATTCATTGTTTCTATAATAGAAGTCCATTTTGTATCTTTTTTAAAGCCACTTTTTGCTCTTGCAACAACTTTTCCTATTGTATCTGTAAATAGAAAAACTAAAGCATCATATTCTTTTATTGGTATTTTTTTTATTATAAAAGATTTTGTTCTAACTATTTCCATTTTCTTCCACTATTTTGACTGAAGATGATGTGCCAATTCTATTAGCACCAGATTTAATTAATTCAACAGCCTGCTCAAATGTTCTTATGCCTCCTGACGCTTTAACTCCAAAATTTTCTCCAACAACTTTTCTTATTAACTCAACATCCTCTTTTGTTGCTCCTCCTTGAGAGAAACCTGTTGAGGTTTTTACAAAATCTGCACCTGCTGCTTTAACGATTGTAGAAGCAATTATTTTTTCTTCTATATTTAAAAGCGATGTTTCTATAATAACTTTAAGAATTTTATCTCCTATCTCATTTTTAATCGTGTTTATTTCATCATATATATACTTATAATTTTTTGATTTTAGATATCCAATATTAATAACCATATCTATTTCATCTGCTCCATTTTTAATAGCCTCTTTTGCTTCAAAAATTTTCGTTTTAATAGTGGAATTACCTAATGGAAAACCAACAACTGTAGCAATTTTAATGTCATATCCATTAAGAATTTCTTTTACATAACTAACATAAACTGGTGCTACACATACAGCAAAAAACCCATATTTAATTGCTTCATCACATAGTCTTTTTATATCTAAAATTGTTCCTTCTGGCTTCAACAAAGTATGGTCTATAAATTTAACAATCTCTTTTTTTGTCATTTAAAACCCCTTTACTTCATTAAATATCTCAATAATTTTTGAAAAAGCATCAACTCTTAAAGATGCGCCTCCAACAAGGAATCCATCTATTTCATCTTCATTTGCAAGCTCCTCCACATTTTCAATTCTTACACTTCCACCATATACAATTCTTATTTTTTGAGCAATTTCACCACCACCATACTTTTCAATTAATTCTCTAATAAATTTATGCATATCACTTGCTTCTTTGGGTGTAGCATTTACTCCAGTGCCAATCGCCCAAACAGGTTCATAAGCAATTATAATATTTTCAAGTGAGTTAAGTGGTATTTTTTTAAGATCATTTTTAAACTGATTTTCAACTATCTCTTTTTCAATTCCTTTTTTTCTCTCTTCAAGAGTTTCGCCTAAACAGAGTACTGGTTTTAAACCATATTTAATTGCAGCAATAACTTTTTTGTTTATCATTTCATCTGTTTCACCAAAAATTTTTCTTCTTTCAGAATGACCAAGAATAACATATTCTACTCCAATCTCTTTCAACATTGTTGGTGAAATTTCGCCAGTATAGGCACCACTCTCTTCCCAATGCATATTTTGTGCCCCAAGATACATATGAGGTAATTCAAAAAAATCTTTTAAAAAATAGAGCAAAGTAAAAGGTGGAAAAATAACAATATCACTCCCCCTTAAAAGAGAAACACTTTTGTTTAGTGCGACAATTGTCTCTTTTGCATCATTCATGAGTTTGTTCATTTTCCAATTGCCACCAATCCAACCTCTACGCATAAAAATACCTCCTCATCAATTAAAGAAAGTTTTTTGAAAATGGATAAGGTAAAAGTTCCTCTAATTTGTAAATCTTATATTCATCTCCATTTGAAAGAATTAATTTCAGGTCTGGAGAAAATTCCATCATAACCTGTCTACATATACCACATGGAGATGGAATATTTTTTTTATCATTAACATAGACTGCTATAATTTCAAAATCTTTTTCCCCTTCAGAAATTGCTTTAAAAATTGCAACTCTTTCCGCACAAATTGTTGCACCAAAACTTGCATTTTCAATATTACAACCAGTGAATATTTTACCGTTTTTAGTTAAAAGAGAAGCCCCTACTTTATATCCAGAATATGGAGAATATGCTTTTTCACTTGCCTCTTTTGCAATGTTAACCATTTTTTGAATCAATCTCTTTGTTAGTTTCATCTTTTTTCTCAACCTTTATTTTAATAATTCTATTACCTTTTACTTCAATTGCAATAAATTTCAAAGATTTATATTCAATAGATTCTCCTTTTACTGGAATATGGCCAACTAAATCTAAAAACAAACCTCCAAGTGTTTCATAATCTTCATGAGGAAGTTCTATTCCAAGAATTTCTTCCGCGTCTTCAATTGAAATTTTAGCATCAAAAATTATCTCTTTCTCATTTAATTTTTTAAATGGAACTTCTTCTAAATCATATTCATCTTGAATTTCTCCAACAATTTCTTCTAATAAATCTTCCATTGTTACAATGCCCTCAAAACCACCAAACTCATCAACAACAATTGCCATATGTATTTTTTTCTTTTGCATCTCTTTAAAAAGTTCTGATGTTTTTTTAGTATCAGGAACAAAAATTGTTGGATGCAATAAATCTTTAATGTTTATATCTTTTTTATTGAATGTAACCTTTAATAAATCTTTTGCATGTAGAACTCCAATAATGTTATCAATATTCCCTTCGTATATTGGAATTCTTGAGTGTCCTGTTTTGTTAATTGTTTCTATTATATCTTCAATTTTTGTATCAACATGTAAGGCTACAACATCAACTCTTGGTATCATAACCTCATAAACAGGTTTATCTTGGAACTCAATAATACTCTCTATTAACTCTTTTTCTTCTTCCTCTATTGTTCCACTTTCACTGCTCATTGAAAGAAATATTTTAAGTTCCTCTTCATCAAAAGTTTTACTTTTTTTAAGATTTTTTCCAAAAATTTTTAAAATTTTTGAGATTATAGTGTTTATTATAAATGAAAATGGTCTTAAAATATAAGATACTAATAATAAAAAGGGCTGTACTTTCAATATAAATGATTCTGGGTTATAAGTTGAAATTGTTTTAGGAAGAAGTTCAGCAAATATAACAATAACTATTGTCATTATTATTGAAGAAAATACAGTGCTACCATATTTTATGTTTTTCAAAAAAATAGTATTTGCAATTGATGCAGCTAGAATATTTACAAAATTATTTCCAATAGTTATTGTGCTTATAAAATCTTCTGGTTTTTCTTTAAATTTTAGAATGATTTTTGCTCTTTTATCATTTTCATTTGCTCTTTTTCTTAATTTAATTTCATTTGAACCTATAAATGAAATTTCTGATGCTGAGAAAATATAAGATATAATTAATAAAATAAAAATTATAAATAAATTATAAACTAAATCAATACTATCCAACTACACATCACCTCTTTTTTTAATTATATCATTATTGTTACCTTTGATTAGAAAAGGAATTATAAGAATTACTATTGAAAAAATTATTGAGAAGAAATCAATTTTTTTAATATACCTTAAAAATAAGCTTAATCCTAAAATTATAGAAAATATAGAAAAAAGTAAAACTCCTCCAGCAATTGTATCTTTTACTGCTTTTATTTTCTTATTGTAATCTTTTTCTATTTTATCACATAAAATTTCAAGAGCACTATTTATAAGTTCAGAGTAAAGAACAAGTGTTATTATTAAAAAAATAAAGAAAAGATAAATTTTATCAATTTTAAATTTTATAGAGAAATATATGACAATAATTGCAAATGATACTTGAATTCTAAAATTTCTTTCTCTTAAATATGTATTAATTAAACCTCTAAAGGCGTTTCTGAAACTATGTATTAGATTTTTGTTTTTCATAATATTTAAAATATTCCTCTTCTTTTTTTCTCATAATTTCTCTTTCTTTTCTTTTCATATGATCAAAACCTAAAAGATGAAGAAGTCCATGTATATAGAGTTTTAAAAAACTCTCGCCTCTTTTTTCAACATTATAGTTTGAAATTATAATTTCACCCTTAAGAATTGGGGAATTTTCATAAATAAAAGATAAAACATTAGTTGTACGATCAAGGTTTCTAAATCTTTTATTTAATTCTCTCAGATCTTCTTTATTTAAATATGCAAGAGAAATTTCAAATTTTTTGTAGCCCTCTTTTTTAACAATCTCCTCTGTTAACCTTCTTAAAAACTCTCTGTTAATAGGTATTTTACTTTTTTTCTCGTATATCTCTATCTTTGAATACATAACTTATCCTTTCATGATACATCGATGTTAATGTTTTTATAAAAGCCTCTTTTATTTTTAAAATGTCTTTAAATGATAGATTTGAATTATTAAGTTGACCATCAGAAATTTTTGAGTCAATTACATCATTAACAAAGTCTGAAAAATTTTCACTCTCAATTTTTTCTCCTCTAACAGAAGCCTCAACTGCATCTGCTAACATTATAATTCCAGTTATTTTGGAGGATGGAATTGGACCAGGGTATCTAAAACTTGATTCATTTGTGTTAGGATCAATTTGTTTTGCTTTAGAATAAAAATAACTAACAAGAGTTGTTCCATGATGTTCTTTTATAGCATCAACAACAATTTTTGGTAAATTGTATTTTTTTGAAAGTTCTACACCAACTCGAACATGAGAGATAATAATTAAAGCTGAAAGAGTAGGAGAAATTGAATCGTGAGGGTTAAAGTTTGGGTTGTTTTCAATAAAAAAGTCAGGTCTTTCCATTTTTCCAATATCGTGATAGTAAGCACAAACTTTGGCAAGTAGAGGATCTTCTCCAATCGCATCTGCTGCAATTTGAGCCAAAGTGCTCACATTTAATGAATGTTGATAACTTCCAGGTGCTTTTTCTATAAATTCTTTTAAAAGAGGATTGTTTATATTTAGGAGTTCAACAAGCCCGATTGGAGTATGTATTGAAAGAATTTTTTCTAAATATGGCACAAGAACCAATAGCAACAAAATTGAAATTATTGGATTTAAAATAATATAAATAGAATTCAACAAATAGGATGAAATTACAAAATTTCTATTTATTAATTCAGTTGATATATAAATTAATAAAAACACAAAACTTAAATTAGACCCAATTTTTAAGAAATCAGTAATATTTATTATTTTCTTTGTTTTTAATGAAAAAATTATTGATGCAAACAAAATTAATGTTATTAAAAGAAATTTATCATTAAAATTGATTACATAAAAAGCAATCACAGGTAAAAGTATTGTTATTGAAGTTAAAAGATCAAAGAATAAAATAGTCAAATTAGAAATTAAATAAATTGGTAAAATATTAACATTTTTAATTAACTTTCCAAGAAGCATTGATACAAAAAGTATTATAATTATAAAAATCTTTTCTTTTAATCCAAAAGATTTATTTAAATTAAGAACATTATGAATAATAATTGATAATATTATTGATAGGAAAAGCATAAAAATAATAATTATAAAATCTTTCGATGTAAATAAAAGGTTATAATTTTTTAATATTTTTATTTCATTATCAGTAATAACGGTTCCCTTTGAAAAAATTGTATCACCTTTCTTTATAAATTTTTTAATAGGTTTAATATTTTTTATTACTTCTTCCCTTTTTTTGTTTGTTAACTCTTCATTTACTATTAAATTTGGTTTTAAAATTGTCTTTAAAATTGTTAAAATTATCTTTTTTTCATTAGAAGATATCTCTTTATCTTTAACCATTAAATCAATTTTGTTTTCGATATTTATTAAATCGTTTTCTTTTAAACCAGTTTGAAGTAAATTAGATGTTATTAAAATGATATTTTCTTTAAATTTTGAAAAATCTGAAACAGATATTGATTTAATCTCTTTAATAGTTTCAAGATCTAATGTTATTCCATAATTTTCAAAAAGATTTTCAAGAGAATCGTTTTGATTATTTCTATAATTTTCAAGCAATTCAATAATTTTTTTTATGTTATTAAATATTTCTTTATCAACTTCTGGTTTATACTCATAATATATAGGAACACTTTCTAATGCCTTTTCAATCTCTTTATTTGTTTCATCTTGATCAATAACTTCTATATCTTTTGGTGAAATTAAATCTTTATTTAACTTAATACCTTTTCTAACGAATATATACGGTGGTATAAAAGAATAAAATAGAAATGAAAAAAAAATTAAAGTTAAGATTAATTTTAAAATAAAATCTTCTTTTTTAAATTTAAGATTTATTTTTTTTCTTAATATTTTCGAAATTTTCATATGCTTCAACTATTTTTTGTACAATTGGATTTCTTACAATATCAACTTTATTTAATTCAACAATTCCAATATCCTCAATATTTTTAAGAATTTTAATTGCTTTAACTAAACCGGATTCTTTTGGATTTTCTATATCTATTTGAGTTATATCACCAGTAATAACAACTTTGGAATTAAATCCCATTCTTGTAAGAAACATTTTCATTTGGGAATAAGTTGTATTTTGTGCTTCATCAAGAATAATAAAAGAATCATTTAAAGTTCTACCTCTCATATAAGCAAGTGGCGCTATCTCAATTATGTTATTTTCAATTAATCTTGTAACTTTCTCAACCTCAATTAAATCATAAAGAGCATCATATAATGGTCTAAAATGTGGGTCAACTTTTTCAAGGAAAGTTCCAGGAAGAAAACCAAGTTTTTCACCTGCTTCCACAACAGGTTTTGTAAGAATTATTCTTTCAACTTTTTTATCAAAAAGGTAAGCCAATGCAGAGGCTATTGCGAGATATGTTTTTCCAGAACCAGCAGGTCCAATACAGAAAACAAGATCTTTTTTTCTTATCATTTCAATATATTTTTTTTGATTTTCACTTTTTGGTTTTACCTTCTTTCCTTTACTTGATACAAAAACAACATCAACAAAGAATTCTCTCGTTATTCTATAACTTTTATCTTTAATTGAATTAATGCTTTTTCTTAGTTCATCTTTTGTAAGTAGAATATTTTTGTTCCTTTTAATATCAAAAATATCTTTTATAAATTGGTCAAGATCATCGGGAATATTTTCAGATGAATATAATTTAAGTCCCTCTCTTGTTATTTTTATCCTTAAGTTAAAATTCTTCTCAAGTTCTTTTATTAAATCTGTATAATAACCTAAAAAGGTTACTGCCTCTTCTTCATTAATAAAAGGATAAAAACCTTTTTCTTTTAATTCAGAGGATTCTATAAGTTAACACCTCCTCAAATTATTTCTTTTTTCCTTTTCTTTTTCTTCTTTCAACTGATGGTGGTATGAAAAATTCTCTCTTTTTAATTTCAGAAAGTATTGCCTCTCTTTCACATTCTTTCTTAAATCTCTTTATTAAACTATCAAGATCCTCACCTTCACGTCTATATACTGCTGGCATTATTAGTTCTCACCTCCTTTTCTATTGGAACTCCATAATAGAATTCAGAAATAACTATACCATATTCTACAAAATTTTTTGAATTTTGTAAATATATTTTATAGAATTTATTTTTTTCAAATTCCTTATCTATAAAAACCCTGATGTAATTTTCTGTAAAACCAAAAAGTTTATCTTCTTTTTTTGTCTCACCTAAAAATACAAGTTCTTTATTTACAAATCTATTTAATACTTTATTGGAAACTTCCTTTGCAATTTTTTTAATTATTTTTATTCTCTCTTTTATTATTTCTTCATTTAATTTCTTATCTCTCAAATATTTTGAAGCAAATGTACCCTCTCTTTCTGAATATGGAAAAATATGACATTTCAAAAATTCAACTTTTTTAATAACATCTATAGTTTCATAAAAATCATCTTCATTTTCATCTGGAAATCCAACAATAATATCAGTTGTAATAGTAGAATTTTTAACACTCTCTTTAAATTTAAATGCCCTATCTAAATAATAATTTTTGTCATATCTTCTTCTCATTAAATTTAAAATTTTATTACTTCCACTTTGAAGAGGAAGATGTATGTGAGGACATAATTTCTCATTTTGGCAAAAAAATTGAATTAACTCATCACTTAAAAATTCAGGATCTATTGAGGATAATCTTATTCTAAAATCATAAGGATAACTTAAAAGTTCTTGTAATAATTTAATCAGGTTTTTATTTATATCAATACCGTAAAAACCAAGTTCTGTTCCAGATAAAACAATTTCCTTATAACCATTTTTTAATAAATTTAAAAATTCTTCTTTAATAACATCAATATCCTTTGATCTTGCACTGCCTCTTAAATAAGGAACAATACAATATGAACAAAATTTATTACAACCTTCTTCAATTTTTAAAAATGCCCGGGTTCTATCTTCAAAAAATGAAATTGTTTGTTTAGTTTTGCTTTTTTCCTTTTCCATGTTAAGAATTTCATAAATGAAATTTTTAATATCAATTTCATCTTTAAGTGGCAAATAATAAACACCCTCTAATTTTTTATTTTCTTTAAAGCAACCTGTAATTATAACTACACCATAATTTTTAAATTTTTTTGCATATTTTAAAACTTCCTCTTCTGCTTTTTCTGTAACAATACAACTATTAATAATTATTAAATCTGCATTTTTATAATCTGTAACAGGTATAAAATTTTTATCAATAATTAGATTTTCTTTTATTAGTTGTGAATCATATTGATTTACTTTACACCCAAATGTTTTAATAAAAAATTTAATCATTTTTTAAACTCTCTAAGTTTAAAGAGAAAAAGTGTAAGAATTACAATTGGAGCAATTTCTGCTCTTAAAATTCTTTTACCAAGAGTTAAAGGTATAAAATCTTTTTTCTTTGCCATTTCTATCTCTTTTAAACTAAAACCTCCTTCATTTCCAACAATTAATACAATATCTTCGCACTCATTTATTTCTATATCATAAACGCTCTTTTCCTCTTCAAGTTCCCAAAAAATAAATTTATTTTTTGTTTTAAAATTTAGATTCAAAAACTCTTCAAATTTTATAGGAGCGTAAACTTCAGGAATTCTATCTCTTTTTGATACCTGAGCCTCCTCTTTTACAATTTTTTTAAATCTAACTAATTTTTCATTTTTAAATATAAATTCAGTTCTTTCTGTTATTAGTGGATAAAAAGATCTTACACCAAGTTCTGTTCCAGTTTTTAAAATTGATTCAAACTTTTTCCCTTTTGGAATGGCTTGTGCAAAAATTATATTAACTTTTGGTTCACAACTATCTGCAACTCTTTCTTCAAATATTAATTTTGCTACTTTATCTTTTATTTCTATTATTCTTGAAATATATTTTTCACCCCTATCAACTACTACTAAAACTTTATCTCCCTCTTTTGCTCTTAGAACATTCACAAGATGATGAAAATCATCTTTATCAATTATAGCAATATTTCTTTTAACTCTATCTTTTGGAACAAAAAATTCATGCACTATATTTTCTCCAACTTCTCTTTTATCTCTCTCGCATATTGTTTCAATATTTTGAAAAGATATTCAAAGTCAAATCTCTCTGGAGTAATAAAGCCAAGTCCAGCCTCAACATTGTCTTCTTTTAAATAAGGAAGATCAATTAATACACTTTTTTCTAATGTTAAATCTTTTATTTCGTTTCCAATTAGAATTAATAAATTTTTAAATTCTGTTAAAAAGTCAACAAGAGATAAAGCCTTTTCTTTTTCTTCAACAAATGCTATTAAAGTCTCAAGATCTTTTGATTTTTTAATATCCTCATAAGATAAAATATATTTTAAACCTTTTATATAAATATCACCTATTTCTCTCTTTTTCAATCTTTCTTTTAAAATTCTTTCAATTTCAATAATTAATTCTGGATAAACCCTTCTAATATTATCTAAATATTTATAATTATCTTCTCTAATTGCTTTTAATATTTTATTTTTAATGTTAAAAAGTTCTTCATCAGGAATTTCTGTATCAGTTTTAATAATATATTCTTCAACTTTATCTTCAAGTGCAATTATTAACAATATTTTCCCATATGAACAATTCATCAAATGTAAATTTAAAATTTTTTCATCTTTTGGAACTGAATAGAAAAAGAAAGATATTGAATTGGTTAAATTTGATAGTTTATTTAAGAAAAGATCTATAAAATCTTCACCAAGAATTGCAAATGACTTTTGAATATCTTTCTCAATTTTAAGGTTACTCATAACATTCATTTTTTCTATAATTTTATCAATATAAAATTTGATGCCCTTTTCTGTGGGAATTCTTCCAGATGAAGTATGTATGTGGATAAGATAACCTTCTTCTTCAAATTCACTCAAATAATTTCTAACAGTCGCTGGAGAGATATCAAGAAAATATTTTTCAACAAGAGTTTTAGAACCTACTGGCAAACCAGTATCTAAATACTCTTTAATTGTTAATAATAAAATTGTCTCTTTTTTATCTTTAATTAGTTTTTCTTTTAAGTCTTTCATCAATTAAATTATATCAAATTTGAAAAAACTTCGTTACTGATTAATATTCCTTCAGTTGTTAATCTTATATTTTCTTTGTATTTTTTAATAAGCCCACTTTTTTCTAAATTTAATAATCTCTTATAAGTAATTTCATTTATTTTTCCAAATTTATCTTCAAACTTTTTTAAATTAACTCCTTCTATTTTTCTTAATGACAATACAAAAAGTAAATTTTTCAGTTTTTCTTCATTAATACAATAAACTTTTGTGTATGGTTTTTTATTAAAACTTAAAGATTTGAAATAAAAAAATAGATCTCCATTTTTTAAATAAAAATTTTTTATAAAACTAAAAGATTTTGGTCCAAAACCTAAATATTCTCCCCCATTCCAATAATTTAAATTATGAATTGATTCAAATCCTTTCTTTGCAAAATTTGAAATTTCATACTGTATATAACCATTACTCTCTAAGAAATTTTTAATCATTAAATAACCTCTTTTCTCTTTAATTTTATTCCATGATTTAATTTCGCCTTTCATTAAATTAAAATAGATTCTTGTATCTTCATGATATTCTAAAGAATATAAAGAGATATGTTCTGGATTAAGTAATAAAGTATTTTTTAAGGTTTCCTCTAAATCTTTTAAATTCTCATTTGGTATACCCAAAATTAAATCAATGTTTATATTGTTAAAGCCTACTTCCCTTAAAATTTTATAAGAATCAAAAATTTTCTTTTTATTATGAGTCCTTCCTAAAATTTTAAGAGAATCTTCTTTAAATGTCTGCACACCAACACTAATTCTATTTACTCCAATGTTTATTAAACTTTTGAATTTCTCAAGAGTAACTGTCTCTGGATTAACCTCTAAGGTTATTTCTTTAATCTCTTCAGTATTAAAATTTTTATTTAAGAATTCTAAAATTAAATTAAAATCGTTTTCATCAAGTAAGGATGGCGTTCCACCACCAAAATATATGGTATTTATTTTACGATTACTAAGTAAATCTTGATTTACAGAAATTTCTTTAATTAAACAATTAATAAACTTTTGTTTAATTTGTTCATTATATTTCACTGAATAAAAACTACAATAATTACATTTTTTTATACAAAAAGGTATGTGAAAATATAAAGAAATGCCTTTCATTCAACTTCCGTTATTGAAAGAAAAGCCTCTTGAGGTATTTCAACATTTCCTATCATTTTCATTCTTTTTTTGCCCTCCTTTTGTTTTTCAAGTAGTTTCTTTTTTCTAGTAACATCTCCACCATAACACTTCTGTAAAACATCTTTTCTCAATGGAGCAATGGATTCTCTTGCAATTATTTTTCCTTGAACTTTTGCTTGTAAAACAACTTCAAAAAGTTGTTTAGGTATAAAGCCCCTCATTTTATTCAATATCTCTTTTGCTTTTCTATACGCTTCATCTTTATATGCAATGAACGAGAGAGCATCAACAAGTTTACCATTAACGACAATATCGACTTTTGTTAAATCGCCTTTCTCCCAAGTGTCAATAGTGTAGTCAAAAGTACCAAATCCTTTTGTAACAGATTTTAAATCATCAAAGAATTTATAAATAATTTTTGAAAATGGTATTTTTGCTTCTATAATTACTCTATTAGGATCTATATAGATCATATTTAAAAACTTACCTCTCCTTATCTCAATTAATTTTAAAACATCTCCAATAAAATCTTTTGGTGTAATTATCTTAACTAAAGCAATTGGTTCTAAAATCTCTTTTATTTTAGACTCTTCTGGAAATTTTGATGGATTTGTAATTTCTATCTCCTCACCGTCTTTTAAAATAATTTTATATTTTGTTGAAGGATAAGTTATAACAATACTTTCACCAAATTCTCTTTCTAGTCTCTCTTCAACAATTTCTAAATGAAGAGATCCAAGAAAACCACATCTAAAACCAGGACCAAGTTGAGATGAATCCTCTGGTTCAAAAACAAAACCTGGATCATTTAAATATAATTTTTCAATTGATTTACGCAAAGATTCAAAACCTTGAGGTAATGTTGGATAAATTGATGCAAAAACAACAGGTTTTAAAACTTTAAACCCAGGAAGAGGTTCAACATTTGGATATTTATAATCAACAACTGTATCTCCAACCCTTATATCTTTAGGATCTCTGATTAATGCTGCAAAATAACCAACTTCACCTGAATTTAACTCATTTGTTTCTTTAAGATCTAATTCAAATATTCCAACTTCAATTACTTCAAAAACTTTTTTAGTTGAATATAGCATTATTTTCATTCCTTTTTTAATTTTTCCTTCAAAAACTCTTATATGAACAATAACCCCTTTGTATTTATCATAATGAGAATCAAAAATTAATGCTTTAAGTGGAGAATCTTTTCTAATTAGAGGAGAGGGTATTTCATTTACTACTCTATCAAGCAACTCTTTAACGCCAATCCCACTTTTTGCACTAACAAGAGAAATGTTTTTCTCATTTGTTAGATTAAAAATTTCCTCTTTTACTTCTTCAATTCTTGAATTTGGTAAATCTATTTTATTGATAACAGGAATTATTTTGAGATTATTTTCTTTTGCTAAATAATAGTGAGAAAGAGTTTGAGCCTCAACTCCTTGTGTTGCATCAACAAGAAGAATTGCTCCTTCACACGCAGCTAAACTTCTTGATACTTCGTAACTAAAATCTACATGTCCAGGAGTATCTATTAAATTAAGAATAAATTCCTCGCCTCCTTTTTTATAAATAAGTCTAACAGGGTGGGCTTTTATTGTAATTCCTCTTTCTCTTTCTAAGGACATTTGATCCAATGCTTGACCTTCTTTTAAAAGCGGAGACATTAAACCACACAATTCAAGAAATCTATCACACAATGTTGATTTACCATGATCGATATGGGCTATTACAGAAAAGTTTCTTATGTTCATAATTTATTAATTATAGCATAAAATATAGTATAATATGACTTATGATTTTGCCAACACATTACACATTTTCAATTTTTATTCTATCTTTAATTAAAAAAGATCCTTCAATTTTTTTATACGCAACATTCTCTTTGCTTCCAGATTTAGATATAAAATTAAAAGATCATCGAAGATTTTTACATTCCTTTTTATTTTGTTTTTTAATTTTAATAATTTTTAGAAATAATTTAATATTCATTCCATATTTCTCTCATATTTTTTTAGATTATTTCACTTATACCCCTTTAACATTACTTTGGCCATATAAAGGAAAATACTCATTGAGATTGATTAAAAGTGGAAGTATAATTGATAAATTATTAACAGTTTTATTTTTAATTCTTTTTTTGCTTAACTATTTTCTTTTAAAATGAAACCTAAAAAATTTTGGTCTTTTTCCACATAAGGTCTAAAAATCTCAAGAAAGAAAGTATCTAAAATTAAAATGTAATAATTTGATTTTTCTTTAAATCTAAATTCTGCAAAATTTAAAAGGGCATCCTTTGGTAAAAAATTTGTTGAATCATAAATTTTATAAATTTTATTTTCTTTTAAAAGATAGTAATTTCCTTTATCATTTACAAAAAAACCATCAAAAGAACCAATTTTATCTTTATAATGAATGAATTTTTCATCGTAAATCAAATATACTTTAATTCCTCTTAATATAAATTCTTTATCATATTTAGTTAGATAAGTAATATCTACATTTTTATCAAAAAGAAGATATTTTGATTTATTAAAAATAAGGTCTCTAAACAAATTATTTAAGTTATCTTTATAAAAAATTATCTTTTCATTATTTTCATTTATATAACCCTCAATTATAACTTCTTTGCTTTTTTCTATCCATGAAACAAGAAAATTTAAAACTTCACTTAATATTCTAACAGGAAGATATGTTCTGCCATCTTTTAAAACTACAGATGAATCAATAAAATGTTCAAAACCATTAACTAAAAGTTTGTTTTTATTCACATATAAATTGACAGTTATGTTTTTATTTTTTAAAATAATCTCTCCATTATTCCATACAACTTCATATCCAAGTGTTTCTGCTATAATTCTAACTGGCACCATTGTTCTTCCATTTAACAAAAATGGAGAGGTGTCCATATTTTTCTTAATTCCATCAATAAAATATTCCTTTTCTCCGATTTTGAATTTTATAGTATTAAATAATCTTAAACTCTCTTTATCTAATAAGAGTGAAATGCCTTTTAAATAAATAGTTATTTGACTTTTATCTGTTGAAAATATAAATTTCTCTTTTATATTTATCATTTTAGTAATAGGTATTTCTTTTATTATAATCTCAAAATTAAAATTCTTTGTATATTCATAAAATTTATCAAGTGAAATAAAATTGATTTCATATTTTAAAACATCAATACTATTTATTTTAATTTCAACTGGTAAAAATGTTCCAAGTCTAAATAAAGAAAAATTAACATTTTCTTCTTTGCATATTTTTATTAATTTCTCAAGGTTTTCATGATTATCATTTGCTTGTATACCACATAAAATTTTTGATGAAACTTTTTTCTTTGTATTTTTTATAATTTCTCTTACCCAATCTAAATTTTTTTCATAATTTTTATGATATGCTAATGGAGATACAAAATCTGATATCTCTGATAATTTTTTATAATCTTGTCCAAAATGTAAAAACCCATAAGGAAAAGAGTCTTTTCCACCTTCTTTATAAGATAAAAAAGATGAACCACTTTGAATTAATGTAACTGAAAAGAGGATATCTTTTGAAATTGATTTAACAAATCCACTTATTTCTGAGGCAAATTTTGTTATAATTTCACTTCGTGCTTTTGATAACAATATAACATCTTTATCTTTATTATCATAAAGAGTAAATATATCCACATTTTTTCTAAAAAAATCAAGAATTCTTTCCCAATTTCCCCCATAGGATATAAAAATATTTTTTAAATTATCATCATATCCATAATTTATATTTGGATATCTTATATAATCTAATTGAATTCCTTGAGCATCATAATGATAAATTAATTCTTGGACAATTACTTTTATATAATTTAAATATTTATTGCTACTTAAATTAACAACTTTTAGATCCTTATCAGGGTAGGGGTAAAGATTATTTTTATCTGGTGAAAGAAAGGAGGCTTCTTTTGGATTATCTTTTAAAAATTTAGGATCATAAGCAATAGGTATATAGTAATGAATTTTGATTTCAAACTTTTCAAAAATTTTTAAAATTTTTAAAAGTGTTGCTTCATATTTTTTATATAAAAGTTCTCCATTGATATCTTTTGCTAGTATAAAAACATTTTTTATGTCTCTTTTTAAAAGAAATTTACATAAATTGTATATTTCTTCTTCTGAAGAGTTGTTGAATGTATTAATATGAATCCAAATTCCATTTCCAAAATCATAATTATTAAATAAATACAATTTTTTAGAAATAGTTAAGTTTTGAAAAAATAAAGAGATAAAAATAAATATTATTATTATAAATATTAATAAATTTTTAGTAAATTTTCTCATTTTGAGTTAGATATTTAATAGCTTCATTTGCTGCTCTTTTTTCAGCCTCCTTTTTACTTTTACCCTCACCAATTCCAATAATTTTATCGTTGATAAACACTCCAACTACATAAGTTTTGTCATGTTCCAATCCCTTTATTTCCAATACAGAATATTTTGGTAATAATTCAAATTTTTTTTGGGTAATTTCTTGAAGATATGTTTTACTGTCTGAAATTTTTTCAATTATAATAAAGTTCATTAATTTATTTATTATTTTTCTTGGTGTTCTTAAACCTGAATCAAGATACAAAGCACCAATAAATGATTCAAAAGCATCGCATAAAATATTTTCTTTTTCTCTTCCTCCGCTTTTCTCCTCTCCTTTTCCCAATGTGATATATTCATTAATTTTTAATATTTTAGCAAATTTTGAAAGTGTTTCTTTGCTAATTAATATTGCTTTATATTTAGCAAGTACTCCTTCAGAAACATTTCTATATTTTTTAAAAACTCTTTCGGTAATTAAAAAATTTATTATTGAATCACCAAGAAATTCAAGTCTTTCAAAACTTATAGGAGGCTCAAAATTCTCTTTTGATGTATGGACAAGGGATCTTATGATAAGTTGTTTATTTTTTATTTTTATTTTATAATTATTTTCAATAAAACTTATAAAATCATCAATTGAACTCACTTTTCAATTTCTCAACAAGCCTTAATTCTACAAGATTCTTAGCCATTTTTATAGCATTTTTAATAGCCACTCTTTTTGATCTTCCATGGCAAACAAGAACAGTTCCATTAACACCTAAAATTGGGCTACCTCCATACTTTTCATAGTTAAATTTATCAAAATTATTTTTAAATTCATTTTTAACAAGTAAATAAGATAGTTTTGTTATTAAATTTTTACTAAAAATATTTCTTATCAATGAAAGAAAAAGAGATGCTTCACCCTCCAAAGTTTTTAAAGCAACATTTCCCACAAATCCATCAGTAACACATACATCAAAATTACCGTACAAAAAATCTTTTCCCTCCATGTTCCCCACGAATTCATCTGAAAAATGATCTTTTAATAATTTATAGACTTCTTTTGTAAAATTATTTCCTTTCTCTTCCTCTTCACCAATATTTAATAGTCCGATTTTAATCTCTTTTTTTCCAGTAATTAACTTCGAAAAAATTTTACCCATTTGTGCCCAATGTAAAAGATGTTGTGGTTCAGAATCAACATTTGCACCCGCATCAACAAGAATTAAAAATCCTTTAAGAGTTGGTATTATAGCAGATTGAGTTGGTCTTATAAAATCTTTTATTTTTCCTAATATAAAATATGATGATGTTAAAATTGCTCCAGTATTTCCAGCAGAAACAAAAGCATCACCATATCCTTCTTTTAAAAGAGTGATACCTTTATTTATAGATGAATCTTTTTTTCTTCTAAATGCCATAACTGGTTTATCTTCCATAGTGACAACTTCTTCTGCATGAATAATTTCAAATTTTTTTTCTTCTTCTTGTATTAAATATTTTTCAATTTCGCTTTTTTTTCCAACAAGAACTATATCAATATTTAATTCTTCTTTTGCTAATTTCGCCCCCTCTATTATCTCATGGGGGGCATAATCTCCCCCCATTGCATCTAAAATAATTTTCACTCCTCCACCTCTTTTGCAACAATCTCTCTTCCCTTATAATATCCACAATAAGGACATACCCTATGTGGAACAATAAGTTCATGACAATGTGGACACTCAACTAAATTTACATTTGGTGGTTTATAAAAGTATGCCCTTCTCATTCTAACTCTTGACTTACTTTTTTTCTTTTTTGGAACTCCCATATAAACTACCTCCTTTGCTTTAAATTAAGTTTCAAATAAAATGGTGACTACTTTTGTATCTGGATTCCAAAGTACCTTTCCTCCTAAAAATTCAGATACAAACCTTACAGGAACAACTGTTCTTCCCTTTAAAGTGTAAGGTGCCACATCTATTGAATAAAAAACACCATTCATTCTAACATAATTTTTATTCTGGTCAACCCATAATTCTATATAAATATCATTGAAAATAATTATTGCCTTACTTTCATCTTTTACCCAAATAACTTGAGCGCCTCTATGTTCTGAAATAAATCTTAATGGAACCATAGTTCTTCCTTTCTCGATAAAAGGAGGGAAGGGTAAAAGATATGGATTATCATTCACATAGGCTACTTGATTTCCAATTTGTAGTACTATTTTTATATTTGAGGGTTTTTCAAATTTTACACTAATTACACCATTTCCACCATTGCTTTCAATAAAGATTTTTCCTTCTTCTAAACTCTCTTTTTTTATTGCAACATAAATTATATTATTATTTCCTTCAAAATTGGTATTTTTTAAAACTATCCAATCATCGTTTGTATATATTTTGCCTTTAATTACTCCTTTGCCAATGTTTGTTATTTTTATTTCAAGAACTTCATCTTTATTTTTGAAAATAAGAACTTCAGGTTCATATTTTAATATTGGGACATCTTGGAGTTTAGGCGAAATATTAAGGTCAAGGGTTTTAAAATTTATATTATTTAAATTATTATCTTTAAGAACTACTTCTTTAAATTTTAAAAAAGTTTTGTTTTTTTCCTTTAAAATAAATTTTATATAAAAAAGTACTCCACTACCACTTATTCCTAACACATTTCCTCTTCTTGCACCACCAATAATTATTTCTCTTCTTTCTAAATCAATCTTAGATAAAAAGAGAGTTTGAGTATCTTTTTTTAAAAATTCGCCTTCAATAACCTCTAATATTTTTAAATTTTCTGGTTCAAATTCAATGTAAATAGAAAATCCATATAAATTTTTTACATTCTCAATTTTAACAGGAATAACTATTTCTTCGTTTGTTAAAATTTCTAAATTTGAATTTCCAAAAGAAATTAATGTCTCTTGAGAAATAAATGAAATGTTTAAAAATGTTAATATTATAAATAAAAAAATTAACTTTTTCATTGTTCTGTAACTATGTTAATAATTTTATTTTTTATATAAATAGTTTTCTTAATTTTTTTATTTTCAAAATATTTTTTAAATTTAGTATCATCCATTATTATTTTCTCTACCTCTTTTTCATCAAGATCTCTATTTATTTTAATTCTTCCTCTAACCTTACCATCAACTTCAACCACTATCTCAACGACTTCCCTTTTTAATATTTCTTCATCATATGAAGGCCATTGTTGAAGATGCACGCTCTCTTTATTACCTAATTTTTCCCACATTTCTTCTGAGATAAATGGTGCAAAAACAGAGAGCATTAAAATAAAGTTTTTAAATACTTTTTCTAAAAGTGTTAAATTTATTGTTTTTTCATTGTTCATATAGTCTTGAATTGAGTTTGTTAACTCCATTAAAGCTGCAATTGCTGTGTTAAATCTAAAATTATTCTCAATATTATCAGTTACTTTTTTAATTGTCTCATTAAGTTTAATTTCTAATTCTTTATCCATCTCAATATCTATTTCAAACTTATTCTCTTTTTTCTCCCTAAGTTCGAGAAATCTATTGAAAAGTCTCCACACTCTATTTACATATCTACTCATACCTTCAATACCTCTATCTGTCCAATCAGCATCAAGTTCTGGAGGAGCAATAAAAAGAATAAATAATCTTTCAGCATCAACTCCATATTTTTTTATAATTTCATCTGGTGAAACCACATTCCCTTTAGATTTAGACATTGCACTACCATTATATAGAACCATTCCCTGAGTAAAAAGATTTTTAAAAGGTTCTTTGAAGTTTATATACCCTTTACTATAAAGAAATTTTGTAAAAAATCTCGAATAGAGTAAATGCAAAATTGCATGTTCAACACCACCAATATATTGATCCACTGGCATCCAATAATCAACATATTTCTTATCAAATGGAAAATCTTGAGGATTTTTTAAACTATTTGGTGCTGTAAATCTTAAAAAATACCATGATGAGCAAACAAAAGTATCCATTGTTTCAGTTTCTCTTTTTGCTTTACCTCCACATTTTGGACATGTTGTATTAACCCAAGATTCAGCAGTTTCAAGAGGATTTTTTCCCTCAATTCCAAAATTAACATCTTTTTCATCTGGTAGTAAAACTGGGAGATCTTCATATGGAACTGGAACTGCTCCACATTTTTCACAATTAATGATTGGAATTGGAGCACCCCAATATCTTTGTCTTGATATTAACCAATCTCTTAATCTATATCTTATAACTCGTTTTCCCAATCCTTTTTCTTCTATATATTCACTTATTCTTTTCTTTCCTTCATTTGATGGAATACCTGAAAAGATATCTGAATTCACAATAATTCCCTCTTCTTCATAGGCTTCATTCATAGTTTTTTCGTCTAAACTAAAATCCTTATTTTGAATGACAATTTTAATTGGGAGCCCATATTTTTTTGCAAAATCAAAATCTCTAGAATCATGAGCTGGAACTCCCATTATTGCACCTTTTCCATATTGATAGACAACATAGTTTGCAACAAAAATTGGAATTTTCTCATGACTTAAAGGATTTATTGCATAACTGTTTAAAAATAAACCCTCTTTTGTTAACTCAGTTGAAACTCTATCTATTTCACTTAATTTTAAAACATTTTCTTTAAATCTCTTAAATTCTTCATATAAATCATTTTTTAAAGCAAGTTTTTCAGAAAGTGGATGTTCTGGTGCTAAAGCCATAAAAGTTGTGCCATAAATTGTATCTGGTCTTGTTGTAAATATATCTATTTTTTCATCAAAATCTAATACAGGAAATGATATGTCTACTCCTTCACTTCTTCCAATCCAGTTTCTCTGCATTACTTTTACTTTTTCAGGCCAATTTTCAAGTAAATCTAAATCGTTAAGTAATTCTTCAGCAAAATGAGTTATTTTAAAATACCATTGTTCTAACTCTCTCTTTTCGACAAGTGTACCACATCTCCAGCATTTTCCACTTATAACCTGTTCATTAGCAAGAACCGTTTTACATTTTGGACAATAATTTACAAATGCTTTGTCTTTATAAGCAAGTCCAGAATTATAAAGTTCAAGGAAAAACCATTGGGTAAATTTATAATAATTGGGATCACATGTTGCTATTTCTCTATCCCAATCATATGAATTCCCTTGCTTTATTAATTGAGATTTCATTATACTTATATTTTTATAAGTCCATTCTTTTGGAGAAATTCCTCTTTGAATTGCTGCATTCTCAGCTGGAAGTCCAAATGCATCCCACCCCATAGGATGCAATACATTATAACCCCTCATTCTTTTGTATCTAGCAACCACATCTCCTAGAGTATAGTTTCTTACATGTCCCATGTGAAGTGGACCAGATGGATATGGAAACATTTCTAATACATAATACTTTGGTTTATTATAATCATATTTAGAATATAATCTTTCTTCTTCCCATCTTTTAATCCACTTTTCTTCAATTTCAGAAAAATTATAATATTCCATTAATACTCCTCCATGGAACATGGTGGAGCAGACGGGACTCGAACCCGCGACCTTCTCCATGCCATAGAGACGCTCTCCCAACTGAGCTACTGCCCCTTTTATCTAAATCATTATATTTTTTATTTGAAAATCTGTCAAGTTGATTTATAATTTTAAAAGTAAGTTATAAGTTAAAAATGAAAGGAGGAATTAATGACTTCTTTTAAAAAACTTTTAATTATTATTCTAACAATTTTTTTAGGCATTTTATTTTTGAAAGCCTCGGTTGCCCAACAAAGAGAAATTGCACAAGTAGGAGTTATTGGTGTTATGCCTGATGATTATGTAGGAGCATTTACGCTACTCTGGGCAAATACTGTTGAAAGCGATTTTAATTCTGAACTCTCTTTTCCAATGCAAGGAATGAAATTTAAAAATGGTTATCTTTATGTTCTTGATACATCTTATGGTAGGGTTCATGTATTTGATAAAAATCTAAAACATGTTAAAGTTTTTGGAGAATTGGGATATGGAGATGGAAAACTTCAATATCCAGCGGATTTAGATGTTGACGATACGGGTAACATCTATGTTGCAGATTTCTTTAATAATTATATTGTCAAATTTTCCCCACTTGGAGATGTGCTTCTTCAATTTGGAGAAGAAGGAGTTGACGAAGGAAAATTCAATGGTCCATCAGGTATTGCCGTATCAAAAGATGGAAAAATTTTTGTTTCAGATCAATTGAATTCAAGAATTCAAGTTTTTTCAGATAAAGGAGAATTTCTAAAAACAATAAAAGTTGATGATATTGTTAATCCTGAAGGAATGACGATTGATGAAGAAAATAATCTTTGGGTTGTTGATGCAAAAAGTTGTAAAATATTTAAACTTGACTTAGATGGGAATGTTTTATTCTCTTTTGGAGGAAAAGGGTCTCAAGATACACAATTTGTTTATCCTTTTGACATTGAAGTAAAGGGAAATTATATTTATATTGTAGATAGAGGATTAGGAACACCCTTAAACCCGTGTATTAAAAAATTTGATAAAAATGGAAATTTTGTCTTAAAATTTGGTAAAAGAGGTACAAAGTTACCACTTCAACCTGGAGAATTCTTAACACCAGCAGGAGTTGCTGTTGATGATGAAGAAAATGTTTATACATTTGATGCAGGCTACTTTTATGGACCAGGAAATCCATTTGGATGGCCCAGAACAACAAGATTAACAGTTTTTGATAAAAATGGAAATTTTAAAACAAAAATAGATTATGATTATTCAATTGAAGGGAGATTAATAAATCCTATTTCTGCATCAGTTGATTCTTCAGGAAATATATGGGTTGCACACTGGGCAAACTTTGCTGATATTGGTGAAATTGTTATTTTTAATAGTGATGGAAAATTTTTAAAGAAAATAACTGGAATTTCTGAGGATAAACCATTTGCAGTAATTGGTGGGGTTTTATGTGGAAAAAATGAAGTTTATGTATCTTCAGGAATAGAAGGAGCGCCAATTTCTGTTTTTGATTTACAGGGAAATTTCTTAAGAATTTTAGAAAATTGTAAAGACACAATACTTCAACCATATCAAATGGTATTTGATAACAAGGGTAGAATTTGGGTTGTTACAAGAAATTTCATGGTGTATGCTATTTCACCAACAGATGGAACAATTTTAAAAGAATTTCAAATTAAAGGTGAAGCAAACGCAATCGCAGTTGACTCAAATAATAATATTTATGTCGCAACATTTGATCATTATGTAGATGTTTATGATGAGAATGGAAAACTCTTAAGAAAAATTGGAAAAGGCGGGGGAAGGGCACTAGAAAAGTTCTGGTTCCCAACTGGTGTTGCTGTTGATAAAGATGGCGTAGTGTATGTTGGGGATACAGAAAATGGAAGAATTCAAATGTTTAAAGATGACGGAACATTTTTAGGTTCAACACCAAGAGGATATTATGAACTTGCTCATCTTTTTATTGGGCAAGATGGAATGATTTATGCTGCAGATCTTTTCCATAATGTAGTAAGAATTATCTCTCCATTTGGTGAAAAATTACAAGATTATTCGTTTTCAATTACTTCAGATGCAATTGAAAAAATTACAAAACCAGGAATAGAAGTGTCATTCAACTTAACAATTTCTAATAAAGGAGCAAAACAAGATACTTATGAAATTAATTTAGTTTCTAATGTATACGATTGGAAAGTTGTATATCCAAAAGAAGTAGCAGTTAATTCAAAAGAGAAAGGAAGTTTTGAAGTAAAAGTTTTACCACCCACTTCTGCAAAAATAGGTGATGAAATGATAGTAGAACTTGAAATTAAATCTAAAGGAGACCCTACTATTGTAAAGAAAATTTCATTAAAGGTTATACTTGCTACAAGAACAAAGGTTTTAATAAATAAAATTGATGTAGATCTTGATTCATCATTTGAAATTCCAATTCTTATTCAAGAAGTTGAAAATTTATATGGTTTTGGATTTACATTAACTTATGATAAGGAGTTTCTTGATTTTGAAGATGTAATTGAAGGAGAATTCCTTAAAAAAGACGGAGTATCAACTCTATTTTTAAAAAATGTTAATGAAGAAAAGGGGGAAATTATTGTTGGAGTATCAAGAACAGGTAAAGTTCAAGGTGTAAGTGGTGAAGGAGTTTTGATAAAATTTAAATTTAAAGCACTTAAATTAGGAAAGGTTGATTTGAAAATTTCAAATCTAATCTTAAAAGATCCTGATCTTAATGAAATAAAAGCAAATATTGAAATTGGTGAAGTAAATATAGTTGAACCAGATAAAAAACCACCTATTTTAACATTAACACTTCCAAGCGAAGTAAAAACACCAGATTTAGTGATTAGTGGAAAAATTACTGATGAAAGTGGAATTAAATATCTTAAAGTCAATGGAAAGGATATTCAAATAAAAGGAGATGGTACATTTACTTATATGTTAACTCTTGTTGAAGGAATGAATAAAATTTTAATTGAGGCTGAAGATACACGTGGAAATAAATTAACAAAGGAGTATTATGTTAATTATGTAAAAAGAATTGTATTAAAACTTACAATTGGAAATAAAATTATGTTGGTTAATGACAGAGAACAAGAGATAGATGTTCCTCCACAAATTATTGAAGGAAGGACTCTTCTTCCAATTAGATGGGTTGCAGAACCTCTTGGTGCAAATGTTGGTTGGGATCCAAATGAAAAGAAAGTAACAGTTTCACTTAAAGATATCACAATTGAACTTTGGATTGGAAAGAACATTGCAAGAGTTAATGGCATAAATACGCCAATTGATCAAAATAATCCTAAGGTGGTTCCTATGATTATCTCTGGTAGAACCATGCTTCCAGTAAGATTTGTTGCAGAAAATTTAGGATGTAAAGTAGATTGGGATCCAACTACAAAAACTGTAATAATAACATACCCAAAGGATTAACTCTTAACAAAATTTTGCCCCTCCAAAATGGAGGGGCTTATTATTTTTAATGAATAAAAAAAATTTAGGAAATTTAGGTGAAGAATTAGCAATTACTTATCTAAAAAGCAAAGGGTATAAAATAATTACAAGGAATTTTAGAACAAGATTTGGAGAAATTGATATAGTATGTGAAAAAGGTGATTCTATAATTTTCATTGAAGTTAGAACAAAAAGTGATTTAAGTACAATTCTACCAGAAGAAAGTATAACTAAAAAGAAAATTGAAAAGTATAAAAAATTAGCACTTGAATATCTTGAAGTATCAGAAAGAAAATATAAAGAGAT
Source organism: Caldisericia bacterium (assembly GCA_030018355.1). Taxonomy (NCBI): domain Bacteria; kingdom Pseudomonadati; phylum Caldisericota; class Caldisericia; species Caldisericia bacterium. The sequence continues at coordinate 48,119 of JASEFN010000005.1, forward strand.
AAAATTTGAATTCTTAGGAATTGAATATAAAAATAATAAAAACTATCAAATAACTCATATTGAAAATTTTATTGATTAGATTTTGTTAATTCATATAAAGCAATTCCTAAAGCAACTGATGTGTTCAAAGATTTTGTTTTTCCAAATGTCTTTATTTTTATTATAAAATCGCTTTCTTCAAGAACTTTTTTATTTATTCCTTTATCTTCACCACCTACTATTAAAATAAATGGTTTAGGAGGATTAAATTTGTTTAGTTCAATTTCTCCACTCATATCAAGCGAAATGATCCAAAAACCTTTTTTCTTTAATTCTTTTATTGAATTTACTGTTCCACTAAATTCATATATCTTTAAATGAAAAATTGCGCCAGTTGAAGATTTTATAACTGTTTCAGTTATAGGTGTACTTCTTCTTTTAGGTAATATTACCCCTTTTGCACCAAAAATTTCAGCACTTCTTATTATTGCACCAAGATTATGTGGATCTTCAATATTTAAAGGCAACACATAAAAACTTTCTTTGTTTGTTTCAATCTCACTTAATGAATAAATTTCTACTGGGGATATGAACCCTAAAAAATTAACACTTTTATCAAAATTTCTAAAAAATTCTTCATCTTTGTATGTAAAGGGTATTTTATTTTGTTTCAATATATTTTCTAATTCTTTATTTTTATAACCAAATTTAAAAATTACTTTTATAAGTTTATTTTCTTTAATTGCTTCAATAATTTCATTTTTATTAAAAACCTTATAATTATCGTCTAAATACAATTGTTTCTTTTCTCCCATCTCTTATCTCATATCCAAGTTCAATTAATCTATTTCTTATTTCATCTGATTTTTTAAATTCTCTATTTTCTCTCAATTTTTTTCTCTCTTCAGTAATTTTTTTAATCAATTCACTTTCTTCTAACTTTTCATCTTCTGGTAGATAAAAATTATAATCTTTTAATATTTTTATTAATTCATTTTTTAAGTTTTCTACAACTTTAAATGATATTTTAATTCCAAGAATATTTAACATTTTATCCAGAATCTCTTTTAAAAATTTATATTCTCCTTTTATTTCATTAGAATTAAACTTATTAATTAATTTAAAAATAACTCCAATTGCTCCTTGAGTGTTAAAATCATCATCCATAAATTCTATAAATTCATTAAAAAGTGAGTTTAATAAATTTCTTGATGGCTCATCTTCTAAATCTCCTTTTTGGGACAAACCTTCAACTATTGAATAAAACTCTCTAATTTTATAATATTCATTCCTTGTTTTTTCTATCTTTTCATCAGTATAATCTATTGGTGAGTGATAATCTGAAGATAATAAAAATAACCTTAACACCTCAGGTTCATATTTTTTAAGTATATCTTCAATTGTTAAAATGTTACCAACTGATTTAGACATCTTCTCTTTATTAATTGTTATTAGTCCATTATGGAGCCAATATCTTACAACAGGTTTATCGCCCTTCCATGCTTCACCTTGAGCAATTTCATTTTCATGATGTGGAAATATAAGATCTATACCACCACCATGAATATCAAAACCAAAATCAAGATACTTTATTGACATCACTGAACATTCAATATGCCAACCAGGTCTCCCTTTTCCCCAAGGAGAATCCCAGAATACTTCTCCCTCTTTTACTTTTTTCCATAAAGCAAAATCAAGAGGACTTTTCTTTGTCTCATCAATTTCTATTCTTACACCCTTAATTAACTCATCGACTTTTCTATTAGAAAGTTTTCCATAATCTTTAAATTTACTAACTTCAAAGTAAACTCCAGTTTCTGTTTCATATGCAAAACTTTTATCTTGAAGATCTTTTACCATTTTAATAATTTCATCTATATGTTCAGTAACTCTCGGATATAAATTATTCTCTGTATCAATATTTAATAGTTCTATATACTTTTTATACATATTTATAAAAGTCTCTGCTATTTCTTTAGGTGTAAGACCCCATTCTAAACTTCTTTTGATTATCTTATCATCTATATCGGTATAATTTTGTACATACTTAACATCATAACCTTTAAATTTTAAATATCTTTTAATTGTATCGTATATAACAAGTGGTCTTGCGTGTCCTATATGAGGATAATTATCTGGAGTTAAACCACAAACATACATATAAACTTTATCTTTTTCTCTTGTAATAAACTCTTCTTTTCTTCTTGTTAAGGTATTATAAACTTTTATCATATTTTATTAATTACCTCCTTTATTCTATTTAGAGTTTCCTCTTTGCCAAGTAAATAAATATATATGTAAATTTCTGGACCTTCGTCTTTATGAGTAATAAGAACTCTTAACGGATGATAGAGGCTTTTTCCTTTCAGAGAAAGTTTTTTTCCTATATCTTTTATTAAATTTAAAATATTATTTTCATTCCAGTTATGAAGATTTTTAATAGAATTATAAAATTCATAGATCAAATTTTTATTTTCTTTCAAATAAGAAAGTTTTTCTTCTGAAAGTTCTTCTGGTTTATAAATATCATTTATCAGATTTTTAATATCGCTCAAAACAAAAATATGATCTCTCATAAGTCTTAAAAATTCCATTAGCCACTCGTCATCTTTAATTTCAAAATTTCTATTTAAATAAAACTCTTTGACTTTTTTAAAAAGTTCTTCTAATGATAACATCTCTATATATTTATGATTCATCCATCTTAATTTTGAGGGAGAAAAAATTGCATTGCTTTTAGAAAGGTTTTCTATGCTAAATTCTTCTATAAGTTCTTGAAGCGAAAAAATTTCCTTCTCTTTTGTTTTGGGTGAAAACCCAAGAAGAGCCATATAATTAACTAGTGCTTCTGGAAGATAACCTTCATTTCTATAGTCTCTTAATGAAACTGATCCATGTCTTTTCGAGAGTTTTGTATGATCTTCTCCAAGTATCATTGGTAAATGTATGAATTTTGGTAAAGGAAAATCTAATGCTTTATAAATTAAAATTTGTCTTGGTGTATTTCCATGAAGATGATCTTCACCTCTTATGACAAAATTTATTTTCATTAAAGCATCATCAATAACAACAGCAAAATTATAAGTTGGCATTCCATCTGAACGCATAATTACAAAATCATCAAGGTTTTCAATTGGAAATATAAGTTTCCCTCTTAACTCATCCTCAACTATAACTTCTCCACTTAAAGGAGTCTTAAATCTAACAACTGGATTTGGATTCTTTTTTAATTTCTCTTCAATTTGTTCTTTACTTAAATTTCTACATTTTCTTGAATATTTAGGCATAAGACCTTTCTTTAACATCTCTTCTCTATCTTTTTCTAATTCATCCTCACTACAGAAACAGAGATAGGCTTTACCCTCTTCTAAAAGTTTATTTATATAAAATTTATAAATCTCAATTCTCTCAGATTGTCTATACGGTCCATATGGTCCACCTATATCAGGACCCTCATCCCAATTTATATTTAACCATTTTAATCCCTCAATTATATCGTCTTCATACTCTTTTTTGGATCTCTCTCTATCTGTATCTTCTATTCTTAAAATAAATTTTCCATTGTTTTTTCTGGCAAAAAGATAATTAAAAAGAGCTGTTCTTACATTCCCAATATGCATAAAACCAGTTGGTGAAGGTGGAAATCTTACTCTAATCATAAAACCTCCTTTTAAAATCTTTCATATATTATACAATAAAAATGAGGTAAGAATATGTTACCGGATTTTTTTACATTTTTAAGAATTTTAAGTGGATTTTTCATACTTTATCTTTCTATTTTCAATATAAATAATTTTTATCTATACTTTTACACAATTTTATTTGGATGGACAACAGACATTTTAGATGGATATTTAGCAAGATTACTAAACATTGAGGGTAAACTTGGTAAATATGATTTTCAAATTGATCTATTTTTTGAATGGTCCTTTTTCTTTTATCTATTTAGAATAAATTACATAAATGAAAAAATTTTTATAATTTATAATGTTATTTTCTTTCTTATTTTGTTTTTTTACTACAACAAAACTCTTTTAATGACAATACAAGCACCAGTTACTTTTTCACCATTTATAATTGCAATTTTATATTATAAAGATCTAAGAATAATAATTCTGTTTTGGATTTTAATAAATCTTCTTCTCTTTTATAAGAGATTTATCAAAGTAGTTAAGGAATATATAGAGGGCATCCCAAGTCATAACCTTAATAAAAATGAAAATTATTATAGGCATAAGACTAAAAAATAAATATTTACATAAATAAAATTTTTAATATAATAAACTTTAGGAGAGATGGCTGAGTGGACGAAGGCACCCGCCTGGAAAGCGGGTAGGTGGGTTAAAACCCGCCTCGCGGGTTCGAATCCCGCTCTCTCCGCCATAAATAAGAAAATTAAAAGAAAATAAATTAATATTTTATATTTTGGGGCAGTGGCTCAGAGGGAGAGCGCATCCTTCGCAAGGATGAGGTCGCGGGTTCAAATCCCGTCTGCTCCACCACTTTTCTTTATTTCTTCAATTAAATTTTTTATAAATTTTAACTTTTTAATATATGATTCAACTCTTTCTTTTTGTTCATTATCTTGAATTATATATTGATAATTATCAGGGAAATAAAATTTAATATCATCATCACTAACTTCTATATCCTTTGAAAGTAAACTTAGAATAATATCGAGTTTTATTTGTTCTTGAGAGCTCTTATCAAAATTTTTTCTTAAATCCTCAATTGTTTCATTTCTGGCTTTAAGAAACTCCTCAAGAGAGATGCCACTTTTTAGAAGTTCTTCTTTAAGATGCTCAATTCTATGGGTTGTTTCATCATCAATGTATGTCTTAGGAACATAAAAATCATTAATTTCAATTAATTTTTTATTTATAAATGATTCAATAAACTCTTCATTAAATCTCTCTTTAATTATGGTATTTTTAACTTTTTCTTTAAATTCATCTAAATTTGAAACTTCAAAATCATTAAAGAAGTTTTCATCGAGTTCAGGATATTTTGGTTTTTTTACCTCAATAATTTCAATTATAATTTTTTTTCCTTGAATTTCAATATCTTTTTTATCACCAACATTCATTCCATAAACATATTCTTCAAGTAAATTTTTATTCTCTCCCACAATTAAAGATATTTCTTTTTCTTCTTCATTTTCTACAAATTTATATTTTAAGATAACATAATCTCCTTTTTCAATTGCTCCTTCTTTAGGAATAAACTCTTTTGCTTCTTCTTTTATTAAAGTGATTCTATTTTCAATCTCTTCATCTGTTACTTGTCTTAATTCCCTTACAATTTCATTTAAGTCTATATTATTAACATTTGGTATTAAATAAGTTGTAAGATAAAAAATTGGATTATCAAAATTAAAATTACTAAAATCTACATCAACTGAGGGAAATAGATTTTTAACATCATTAAAAACTTTTTCAATAGTTTTATCTCTTAATCTTTTCTTTATTTCATCAAAAATAGTCTCTGTTCCAATTATATTTTTTATCAAATTTAAAGGAGCCTTGCCAGGTCTAAAACCAGGGACTTTTACTCTTTTTGCATAATAATTTAAAACTTCTTTATATTCATTCTGTATTTCTTCTTTATCAAAAGAAATTTCATATAAAACTTTATTTTTTTCAGAATTTTTGATTGATAAGTTCAAATTAACCTCCTCTTCCTAATAAAACTTTGTTATACCATTCAATTAATTTTTCAACTTTATTACCATATTGGATTATTGATTCATTTTCATATTTTAAACTTTCTTTTAAATTTGCTAACTCTATCTCAACTCTATGTTTAATATATCTTTTTTTAACTTCTTCCTTGAAAAAATTATAACCTTCAATTCTATCTAATATTTTAAATATATAAAACCCCTTTACTGTCGTGATTGGCTTTGATATTTCTCCAACCTTTAAATTAAAAATAATTTCATTAACTGGCCCAATATATTTAAAGATATCAAAGTAATCAGTTATTCCATTATTTTCTTTCTCATCAGAATATTCACTAACAACTCTCTCAAAAGGAACACCATTTAAAATTTTTTCATATGCTTCATATATTCTTTTTTCTTTCTCTTTGTAATCTGGATCGCCTTTATCTGATTTTATATAAATAACTTGAGCCTTTAATTTTATAAATTCAATTTTATTTTTATTATAATAATCTATTAATTCATTTTCTTTAATGTTTTTAACAATTTCATTCATAATTTCATTTTCAATTAAAGAAACATAATATTTTCTAACCTTATCACTTTCTGTATATTCATCAAAACCCTCAATTTTAGTTGGTGCTGTATAACCTTTTTCAATTGCATATTTCATAATTAAAGAATCTCCGATGATTTCCTCAAGAACTTGCTTTTTTATTGTTACATATCTCTCTTGAAAAGTTGGTGAATAAATATTTTCTAATCCAACATTTAATAAAATTCTATTTTCTAAATCCTCATATGTAATAATATCATTTCCTACTCTTGCTGCTATTTTAGATTCATTTTGCCACCAACTGATAAATTTAAAATATGATAATAAAACAACTATTAAAATAATAATAAAAAAAATAAAATACCTTAAAATTTTTTTCTTTTTATACTTTATATCAAATCTCTTTTTCATCTATATTGGTGCGAAGGGCGGGACTCGAACCCGCATGGGCTAATGCCCACTGGATCCTAAGTCCAGTGCGTCTACCAATTCCGCCACCCTCGCAAAATTTTGGTGGGTCGTACAGGACTCGAACCTGTAACACCCTGATTAAGAGTCAGGTGCTCTACCATTTGAGCTAACGACCCACCATTGATTTTCATCTTAACTTAACATTGGTGCGCCTAGCAGGAATCGAACCTGCAACCTGCGGATTAGGACTCCGCTGCTCTATCCTTTTGAGCTATAGGCGCTAAATGGGGTGGACGACGAGACTCGAACTCGCAACCATCGGATCCACAGTCCGACGCTCTAACCAATTGAGCTACGTCCACCATGGTGCGCCCAGCAGGATTCGAACCTGCGACCTACGGATTAGAAGTCCGTTGCTCTATCCTACTGAGCTATGGGCGCAAAAATGGTCGGGGCGAGAGGATTCGAACCTCCAACCTCATGTACCCAAAACATGCGCGCTAGCCAAATTGCGCCACGCCCCGACATCAAATAAAAAGTATATTAGAAATTTAAAAAAATTCAAGAGGGTTATTTAATAAAAAGTGATAATATAAATGCAATAATTAATGCAGGAAGAAAATTTGATAATTTTATTTTTTTCAAACCTAATAAATTTAAACCAATACCAATAATTAATACACCACCAACACCAGTAATCATATTTATTGTATGTTCTGTGAATAATCCTTTAATTAATGTTGATAGAAGAGTTATTCCTCCTTGATAAATTAATATTGGAAAAATTGAAAACATTACTCCAATTCCTAAGGCAGATGAGAGGGCTATAGATGTTACTCCATCCAAAATTGATTTTGTATATAAAATTGTTGCATCCCCTGTCAAACCTTCATTTATTGAACCAATTATAGCCATTGAACCTACACAAAAAACAAGTGTTGAAGTAATAAAACCTTCTGTAAATGGAGAATCTGTTTTAATTTTCGATTTTAATTTATCTCCTACTCCATTTAAAAATTCTTCAATTTTTAAAATTTCTCCTATTATGCCACCAAATAGAATAGAAAATACCATTATTATAATGTTATCTGTTTTTAATGCGAGCATAATTCCAAGTGTCAAAGAAGAAAGACCAACTCCATCAAAAGCAATTTTTTTAATTCTCTCTGGAAACCTTGAGCCAATTAAAATTCCAATTAAACTACCTATAACTACTGTAAAAATGTTAAAAAAAGTGCCTTTCATTTTACACAACTAGAGAGGGAGAAATTAAACACTCTCCCTCTCCTCAATTAACTCTTTTTTCTCAACAATTTTTATTCCCTCATACTCTGAAAAACCTGTTCCCACTGGTATCATGCTACCAACAATAATGGCCTCTTTAAGTCCTTCTAATGTATCTATTTTACCGCTAATTGCGGCTTCAGCAAGAACTTTTGTTGTCTCTTGGAAAGAAGATGCAGATAAAAACGAATCTGCAGAAAGTGCAGCTTTTGTTAATCTTAAAAGCAATATTTTATATGTTGCTGGTGTTCTATTTTCAGCTTTTGCAACTCTATTTTCTTCCTCAACTTCACTTCTTTCAACTTCTTGACCTGGATAAAATTTGGTATCACCTGGATTAATTATAATTGCTTTTCTTGTTAACTCTCTTAATATTATTTCTATGTGTTTATCATTTATAGAAACTCCCTGACTTTTATAAACCTTTTGAATTTCCTGTAATAGATATTGTTCTGTCTCTCTTAAACCCTTTATTTGGAATATTTTGTGTGGATCTAAAGGACCTTCTGTTAATCTATCACCAATATTCACATAATCTCCATTTTGGACTCTTATTGATTTACCATATTGAACTATATAGACTGTTTCTTTTCCAATTAGTTTTTTAACTAATTCCTCTTTATCTAAACTTAAAATATCTTTAACTTTTTCAATTTTTGCTTCATTTAATGCTTCTAATATATCATCTTCGAGTTCCAATTCATACACTGAGGTATTTGGATCAACTGAAATGGAATTATTTAATTTTTCCATCAATCTTTCATATAAATTAATAGCAATTTCCCTGGTTCTTGGAGTAATTATAATTTTTCTTGCATCTTCTTCGTCTTTTATAGTTACATAACCAGAAACATCAGAAATAATTGCACTTCCTTTTGGCTTTCTTACTTCAAAAAGCTCCTCAACTCTTGGTAAACCAGAAGTGATATCTTTTGCTGCGATACCACCAGTATGGAATGTTCTTAAAGTTAATTGAGTACCAGGTTCACCAATAGATTGAGACGCGATGATACCAACAGCCTCACCTAAATTGACAAGTTTTCCAGTTGCAAGATCTCTACCATAACATTTTGCACAAACACCATTTGGAGCTGAACATGTTAATACTGACCTAATTTTAACCTTTTTAATACCATACTCCTTTATTTTATTAACTGCAACCTCATCTATTTCTTCTCCTTTTCTAACAATTAACTCTCTTTTAATAGGAACATTAACTAAAATTTCTTTTATGTTGTGTTTAATTAATTTATCAATTAATTCATCTGTAATCTTCTCGCCTTCTTTTGCTAAAACATGTAAATTTTCATCAACTATATCTTTTGCTACAAAACCTTCTTTTGGTCTCTCAATCTCAAGATTATATTTAACTAATTTCTCGGAAGGAGAATATATATCTTCAGCAGCATATCTTCCAAGAATTCTTTCTTCAAGAGTTTCAATGATTCTTTGACCTTCTCTAACTTCTTCTACTTCTATTCCATCTGTGAAATTTCTGATCCAAACTGTTCCAATATTTTTGCTTTCTATTTCAAGAGCTTTTTCTCTTGTTATCTCTTCATTTTCATGAACTATAACTTCACCTGTATCTGGATCAACTACATCTTTTGCAGCTACTTTACCAACAATCTGTCTATATAAACTTTTTATAACTTTATCACCTATTATAATAGGTTTTACTGGAATAACTTCACAATCTTCATATTTGATAAATACCTTATGAGCCACATCAGCAAGTCTTCTTGTTAAATAACCTGCGTCTGATGTTTTTAATGCTGTGTCTGCCAAACCTTTCCTTGAACCATGCGTTGAAATAAAATATTCGAGTACAGATAGACCTTCTTTTAAGTTTGATTTGATTGGAAATTCAATAATTCTTCCTGAAGGATCAGACATAAGACCTCTCATTCCAACCATCTGCAAAATTTGTTCGGGTTTACCTCTTGCACCTGAAATCGCCATTAAAAGAAGGAAATTAAATGGATCATATGTATTAAAAATCTCATTTACTAATTCTTCTCCGGCTTTTAGCCAAACATCAATTGTTTTCTTATATCTTTCATTGTCTGACATTAAACCTTTTTCATAAAATTCTCTAAATTTCCTCTCTTTTTCTTCTGCTTCTCTTATTATTTCGTCTCTTCTTTTTGGAATAACCATATCATCCATTCCAATGGTTAATCCTGAAAGTGTAACAATTTCAAAACCGAGTTTTTGAACTTCATCTAAAAGTTTTGCAGTTTTCTCAAATCCATATTTTTTAAATATTTGGAAGAATAAATCGTTTACCGTTTTTTGGTCAATAACCTTATCAAAAAATTCGAAATTCTCATCTTCGAGTGTTTCTTTAATTAAATTGTTAAAAATTACTCTACCAACCGTTGTATTATTAATCCACTTTTTATTCCAATAAAAATCAATAATTGTATGATATGTTACTTTTCCTTCATCTAATGCGGCATTTAAATCTTCTATTGTATAAAATTTTAAACCTTCTCCTTTTTCGCCTTTTTTCTCTTTAGTAAGATAAAAACATCCAGCAACAACATCTTGAACAGGTAATGTTATTGGTTTACCATGTGCTGGTGAAATTATATTATATTTTGATAAAAGTAAATATTTTGCTTCAGTTTGTGCTGCAATTGATAAAGGAAGATGAACAGCCATCTGATCTCCATCAAAATCAGCATTATAAGGAGGACAGACAAGCGGAGATATTTGAATCGCTTCACCATCGACTAAAATTGGCTTAAATGCTTGAATGCTCATTCTATGAAGAGTTGGTGCTCTATTTAAAAGTACTACATAATCTTTAACTGTTTCTGCTAAAACTTTCCAAACTGGACTATTTTGATCTTTTACTGCCTGTTCAATCATCCATTTAGCGCTTCTTAAATTTAAAGCAATTCCTGTTTCTTCAAGATTATGCATTAAAAAAGGTTTAAATAATTCTAAAGCCATATTTCTTGGTAAACCACATTCATCCAATTTTAATTTAGGTCCTACAACAATAACGCTTCTTCCAGAATAATCAACTCTTTTACCAAGTAAATTTTGTCTAAATCTTCCTTGTTTTCCTCTTAAAATATCAGACAATGAATGAAGTGGTCTATTGTGAGAACCTATGATTGGATGTATTTTATGAGTATTGTCTAATAATGCATCAACTGCTTCTTGGAGCATTCTTTTTTCATTTTGTAGCATTATTTCAGGAGCATTAACATCAATTAGTTTTTTCAATCTATTGTTTCTGTTTATAACTCTTCTATATAAATCATTTAAATCAACAGATGCAAATCTTCCTCCATCTAATGGTAAAAGAGGTCTTAAATCTGGAGGAATAACTGGCAAAACTGTCAACACCATATATTCGGGTTTATTACCAGATTTCAAGAATGCTTCAACATAATCAAGCCTTTTCATTGCTGAAGTTTTTTTCTGTTTTGTTGAAGATTTTTTAATCTCTTCTACTAATTCTTCTCTTAAACTTTCAAGATCAAGTGACTTTAGAAGTTCTAAAATTGCTTCTGCACCTCTTTTAGCAACAAAATTATATCCCCTTTCTTTATACTCTCTATATTCTTCCTCATTAATAACTTGTTTATATTTAAGAGGTGAATTTCCAGGATCTAAAACAACATATGAAGCATAATAAACTATTTTTTCAACATCATTTTTAGACATATCAAGAAGTACAGGAATTATATTTGTTGATCTAAAATACCATATATGAACAACGGGTGACGCAAGATTAATATGACCAAACCTCTCTCTTCTTACTTTAGATGTTGTTATCTCAACTCCACATCTTTCACAAACAAGCCCTCTATACCTTACTCCTTTTAGTTTTCCACAATGACATTCATAATCTTTAACTGGTCCAAATATCCTTTCGCAAAAAAGGCCGTCCATTTCAGGTCTAAAGTTTCTGTAATTAATAGTCTCGGCCTTTTTTACTTCACCATGTGACCAAGATAATATCTCTTCAGGTGATGCTAAAGATATCTCAATGGCATTAAATTTCTTTTGAATCAAATATATTCACCTCCTATGATTTTTCTAACTCTTCTTTTCTTTTTTTAATAATTTCTTCTGCTAATTTTTGAGGAACTTCGTCATATTTATAAAATTTCGCAGTAAAATATCCTCTTCCTTGAGTTATTGAAGCAAGATCCAATCCATAAGTAAGCATTTCTGATTCTGGAACAAGGGCTTTTACAATAGAAATTCCTTTATCAGAATTCATTCCTAAAATTTTTCCTCTTCTTGTATTTAAATCAGAAATTACATCTCCTAAGAAATTTTCTGGAACTCTTATTTCAACTTCAAGTATTGGTTCAAGAAGTATTGGATTTGCCTCAACAAATGCTTTCTTAAATGCCATTGAAGCAGCTATTTTAAATGCAAGTTCTGAAGAATCAACTGGATGATATGAACCATCATACAAAATTACTTGTACATCAACAACAGGATATCCTGCAATAATTCCTTCTTTCATCGTTTCCCTAATTCCCTTTTCAACTGCAGGAATATATTGTTTAGGTATTGCTCCTCCAAAAATTTTATCTATAAATTCAAACTCTTTTCCTCTTTCAAGTGGATTAATTTCAATGAAACAGTGTCCGTATTGTCCATGACCTCCAGTTTGTTTCTTATATTTACCTTCTGCTTTAGCGGTCCCTTTTATTGTTTCTTTATATGCAATTTCAGGTTTCTTTAAGTTAACTTCAACTCCAAATTTTCTTGAGATTCTCTCAAGAATAACTTGAATATGAGTAGCTCCAGTACCCCTTATTATTAACTGTTTTGTTATATCATTTCTCTCAACAATAAATGTTGGGTCTTCTTCAGCCATTTTAAATAATGCAGAGGTGAGTCTATCTTCGTCTTCTTTTCTTTTTGGTTCAACAGCATAAGAAATAATGGGATATGGAATTTCAAAATAATTGTATTTAACATTAAAACCAGATTGTGTTAAGGTATCACCAGTTGATGTAACATTTAATTTTGTTATAACTCCTATATCTCCTGCTTTAATTTCTTGTGTTTTCTCTTGTGTCTTACCTATAATAAATCCAATAGATGAAACTCTTTCTTCTTGATCTTTATTAACATTGTAAACTTTTGAATCAGCGGTAATTTTTCCTGTTATTACTTTTATATAATTTATTCTACCTACAAATGGATCAATGATAGTTTTAAAAATAATACCTGAAAATGGTAAATTCTCATCAAAATTTTTAACAACTGCTTCTTTTGTTTTTGTGTCATAACCAAATCTTTTTTCATCTAAATAAGGCTCTGGAAATTCATTTATTATGAAATCTAATATATCTTCAGTACCAATATCATTAATACTGGATGAAACAAGAATTGGAAATAGCATTCTATTTTTAACACCAATAAGAAGTCCTTTTTTAATCTCTTCTTCACTAAGAGTTCCATCAGTTAAATACTTATTTAAAAATTCTTCATCAACTTCAGCTATTTTTTCTATCAACTCATTTTTGTAATTCTCAAATTCATTCTTTAATTCTTGAGGAATATCAACTTCTTTAAATGTGTCGCCATCAAAAATTTTACCCTTTTGGGTTATTATATTTACAAAACCTTTGAAGTTTAAACCTTCTCCAATAGGAAGTAATATTGGTACTGCATCATTTCCAAAAAATTTTCTAATACTTGCAACTGCCTCTTTAAAATTCGCATTTTCTCTATCCATTCTACTAATCACAAAGGCGGTTGGTAAATTTTCTTCTTTTACAAATTCCCAAACTCTCTCTGTCCCAACTTCAACATGAGATGTTGCATCCACAAGAATTAAACTTGCCTCAGATACAAGAAGTGCTCCTTTTACTTCAGATAGAAATTCTACATAACCCGGTGTATCAAGTATGTTAATTTTATAACCTTTCCAATTGATTGGAATAACAGAAGTAGATAAACTTATATGTCTTTTTATTTCCTCAGGCTCAAAATCTGAAACTGTATTACCCTTATCAACACTTCCTTTTTTCTGAATAAATTTTGAAACATAAAGCATTGATTCAACTAAAGAAGTTTTTCCTGCGCCACTATGCGCAACTAAAGAAACATTTCTTATTTTTGTTCTTTCTACTATCATTGACTCACCTCTTTCTTTTTGTTCTTTCTTTTTCTAGTTGGTAAATAAAATTTAACCTCTTTTTTCTCCTCTTTTTTCTCAAAATCAGGAATTGTTTTTATATTAATACCTAAGCCTCTTAATTCTCTAACTAAAACCTTAAAAGATTCTGGGATCCCAACTTCCTCAATATCTCTTCCTTTTACAATACTCTCATATGCTTTTCTTCTGCCTTCAATATCATCAGATTTTATTGTTAACATTTCTTGTAATAAATTTGCAGCACCATATGCTTCTAAAGCCCAAACTTCCATTTCACCTAATCTTTGACCACCAAATTGAGATTTACCCCCGAGTGGCTGTTGTGTTACTAATGAATATGGACCAGTTGATCTTGCGTGTACTTTATCTAAAACAAGATGGTTTAATTTCATAATATATGCGTATCCAACAAGGGCTTTTGATTTGAAAGGTTCTCCAGTATATCCATCGTATAAAACTTCTTTACTATTAATATCTAAACCAGCCTTCTTTAACCATTCTTCAATTTCTTCTTCTTTTAAAGGTGTAAAAATTGGAATTTCAAATCTAATTCCTAATTTATAGGCAGCATAACCTAACATTGTTTCTAAAGTTTGACCTATGTTCATTCTTGAAGGCACTGAAAGTGGTGAAAGCACTATATCAACTGGAGTTCCATCTGCTCTAAATGGCATATCTTCTTCTGGAAGAATAGCAGCAACAACTCCTTTATTACCATGTCGTCCAGCCATCTTATCTCCAACCATAATTTTTCTTTTCTGAGCAACAAGTATTTTAACCAATTTCTCAATACCAACGGGTAGTTCATCTCCTTTATCTTTTGAATAAACTTTTGTCAAAATCACAGTTCCAAATTCACCTGGAGGAAGTCTTAATGAATTATCTACAACATCTTTTCCTTTTTCTCCAAACATTGCACGCCAAATTTTTGATTCAGGTGATGTATCAACTTCTGCTTTTGGAGCAAGTTTTCCAACAAGAATATCACCAGGTTTAACTTCAGCACCAACTCTTACTATTCCTTCTTCTGTTAAATTTCTTAATTCTGATTCATCGACATTAGGTATATCTTTTGTTAAAATTTCAGGTCCTGCTTTAGTTTCTCTAACCATTGTTGTATACTCTTTTATATGAATTGATGTATATACATCATCTTTTACCAATCTCTCACTAATTAAAATAGCATCTTGATAGTTGTAACCTCTCCATGGTAAATAGGCAACTAGAAGGTTTCTTCCTAATGATAGAATTCCATCTTTAATTGCTTGACCATCAACAATAATATCTCCCTTTTTAACTGTATCACCTTTTTTTACTATAGGTCTTGAATTTATACATGTATCTTGATTTGATCTTGCAAATTTTTTTAATTCATATACTCTTTCTTCCTTTTTATTTTTTATAACTATTCTATCTGCAGAAACTTCTTTGACAACCCCATCTATATCTGAAATAACTATGCTTGGATCATGCCTTGCAACTACTTTTTCCATTCCTGTTCCAACAATTGGTGGCTCTGGAAAAAGAAGAGGTACAGCTTGTCTTTGCATATTACAACCCATAAGCGCTCTATTTGCATCATCATGATCAAGAAATGGAATCAAAGATGCTGAAACAGAAAAAACTTGAAGAGGTGATATTTCAATAAATTGAATTTTTTCAAGAGGTATTTTTTCAATAACTTCTCCTTTGTATCTTCCAGTTGCGAAACCATCATTTAACAAATTTCCTTCATCGTCTCTTAAAAGTTCACCTTTTTTATTAACAGGTGTATTCGCTTGGGCAATGTAATACTTTTCTTCTTCAAGTGCTTCAAGATAAACAATTTCATCAGTTAATTTACCATTTACAACTTTTCTATATGGAGTTGTTATAAATCCATATTCATTTATTTTTGCATAAACTGTTAACGAATTAATTAAACCAATATTTTGACCTTCTGGAGTTTCTATTGGGCATATTCTTCCATAATGAGATGGATGAATATCTCTTACCTCTAAACCTGCAGTTTCACGAGTTAATCCACCTGGGCCCATTGAGGAGAGTCTTCTTTTATGAGTAAGTGATGAAAGAGGATTTGTTTGTTCCATAAATTGTGAAAGTTGACCAGTTCCAAAGAAACTTTGTAAAGATGCTGTAATTGGTTTAGAATTTATTAGGTGTTGAGCAGTAAACATATCTTCTGAGTATGTGCTAATTCTTCCTTTCATAACTTTTACCATTCTGAGGAGACCGTATCTCATATTTACTTCCATCAATTCGCCTACACCTCTAACATATCTATTCCCTAGATGATCTATATCATCTAATTTCTCTTGGTTATTTTTTATCTTTATTGCATGTCTTATAATTGCAACTATATCATCAAATGTAACAATATTATCTTTTAGAGACAAACCAAATTTTTGATTTATTTTATGTCTTCCAACATCTGAAAGATAGTTTCTTTTTTGATCAAAAAATGTAACATTAATTAAATTTTTTGCAGATTCTAAAAGAACTCTTTCTCCTGGTCTCAATTTTCTATATATATCAAGAATAGCATCTTCTTGAGTTTTATTTGTATCCTTCTCAAGAGTTTTCTTTATTATAGGATCTACCATCTCTTTATAAATTTCTAAAACATTTATACCTAAATCATAAAGAGTATGAATCTTTTCACTTGTAACATCTTCTCCTTCATAATAAACGATTTCTCCTGTCACTGGATCGTATATATTTTCACCAAATGTACAAGGTAGATTTTTTTCAAGATCATAAATATTCACTTTTATTTTTCTTTTCTCTTTAAAAAGGTCCATTATTTCTTCATCACTCAATTCCTTAAACACTCTTAATATTGTTGGAAAATATAATTTTCTTGATCCTTTATTTAATCTAATTACAAGAGTATTAGTTGACTCAACTTCAAATATAAACCATGTGCCTCTTTCTGGTATTAGCCTTGCTTCAAAAAGCACTCTGCCTGAATGAGCAGAGGATGGCTTTGTAAAATAGACACCAGGTGCTCTTATTAATTGTGATACAACAGTTCTTTCTGTTCCATTAAAAACAAAAGATCCATAAGGAGTAATATATGGTATTTCACCTAAAAAAACATCTTGTTCTTTTATTTCACCAGTTCTTTTGTTTGTTATTCTTACTTTTGCTTTTAATTTTCCAGCATATGTTAACTTTTTTTCTTTACATTCTTCAACTGAAAGTTCTGGGGGAAATACTTTTGGGTCAAAAAATTCAACAACTGCTTTTGGAGTCTCAACAGGTGAAATTTCTTCTAAAAGTTTTGGTATTTTTTTATTTATAAAATTATAAAATGAATCTTTTTGAAATTGTAATAAATCAGGAATTTCTAAATTAGAAAATAAAAATTTATTGAAGTTTATAACTTCTTTTTTCTCCATAATCTCTCCAGTTTAATAAAGGAGAACCCCGAAGTTTTTCGGGGTTCAAATTATTTAATTTCCACTGTTGCGCCAACAGCGGAAAGTTTGTTTTTAAGATCTTCGGCCTCTTCTTTACTCAAACCTTTCTTTACTACTTGAGGTACTGCAGAAACCATATCATTTGCTTCTTTTAATGAAATGTTAAGTGCTTCTCTTAATACTTTTATTACTTGAATTTTTGCTTGACCAACACTTGTTAATACAACATCAAATGTTGTTTTTTCTACTTCTTGAGCCGCTGCTTGTTGTTGTGCTTGAGGCATTCCTGCCATTGGAACTGCCATTGGCATTCCAGATACACCAAACTTTTCCTCAAGTGCCTTGACAAACTCAATTAGTTCGACAACACTCATTTTTTCAATTGCTTCTAAGAGTTCCTCTTTTGTCATCTTTAGTTCCTCCTTTATTCTTTTTTACTTTTAATCTCATTTAAGGCATTAATTAGCCTTAACATTGGAGATTTTAATGCATATGAAATTCTAATTAAAGGTGATTTTAATGAATAAATAAGTTTTCCATATACTTCATTAATAGATGAAATAGTGGATAGAGAGTTAATATCATCTTTTGATAATATAGTTTTACCAAAAATACCACCTTTAATATCAAAATTTTTCTTATGAGTTTTTAAAAAATTATTTATGCTACTTAAAATCTGGAATGGATCTTCATATGCAAAAACAACTGCAGTTGTTCCATTAAAAATTGAATTATTAAGTTTATAACCTTTTTTATCGAATACTTTTTTTAACAAGGTGTTCTTATAAACCTTAAATTCACCTTTTTTAGATTTTAACTCTCTTCTTAAAGGTGATATTTCAGATACTGGTAGTTCATTAAAAGTAGTGAAAATAACAATTTTTGTTTCATCTAACTTTTTTTCTATTTCATTTAAGAGTTCGAGTTTTCTTTCCTTTGTTATCATCTTTCTCCTCCTAAAATTAAAAAGTCCTTCCACCGAAGGACAAGAAAACTTTCTAACTTTCCCTGCCTCGGTGGGCGATAAACATTAAGCCAAAAGGCACCCACTATCTTAGGCTCTCTAACCAACTAAGTTTAAAACCTTAATAGTATCTAATTTAATTGAAGGGCCCATAGTTGTAGTAATATAAATCGATTTTATATATTGGCCCTTCACAGATTGAGGCTTTGCTTTTAAAATTGCATCAATTAAGGCAATAAAATTTTCTTTAAGTTTTTCTTCATTAAAACTGACTTTACCAATAACTGAATGAATATTACCTAATTTATCTGTTTTAAATTCAATTTTACCCATTTTAATCTCTTTGATTACTCTTCCAATGTCTTGAGTAACTGTTCCTGCTTTAGCATTTGGCATTAATCCTCTTGGTCCTAAAACTTTTCCTAATTTAGATATAGCAGGCATCATATCAGGAGTAGCAACAACTGCATCAAATTCAAACCAGCCATTTAAAATTTTTTCTATTGTTTCTTGATCACCAATATAATCTGCTCCTGCTTCTTCGGCTTCTTTAATTTTGTCTCCTCTAACAAATGCGAGAACTCTTTTTGTTTTACCAATACCATGAGGTAAAAGAACAGAGCCTCTTACAGTTTGGTCTGTTTGTTTTGGATCTATATTTAATTTTATATGTACTTCAACACTTTCGTCAAATTTTGCTGTTCCAAGTTCTTTTATAAGTTTAAATGCTTCATTCGGATCATATGCTTTACCTTTTTCAATCTTCGATAGTAATGCTTCATATCTCTTACTCATCTTTCTTCACCTACCTTTCAACTTCTACGCCCATACTTCTTGCTGTACCTTCAACTATTCTCATCGCTGCTTCAATATCATCTGTATTTAGATCTTTTAATTTTTTTTCAGCGATCTCTCTAATTTGTTTTTTTGTGAGTCTCCCTACTTTAGTTTTATTTGGTTCACCAGATCCTTTTTCAATTTTAAGTGTTCTTTTAATGAGTTCTGAAACAGGAGGAGTTTTAATTTCAAAAGTAAAAGTTTTATCTTTATAAACAGTAATTATAACAGGTAAAATTATACCTTCTTGATCTTTTGTTTTTTGATTAAATTCATTACAAAATTGCATAATATTAACTCCTTTTTGACCAAGGGCTGGACCAATTGGTGGTGCTGGAGTTGCTTTTCCAGCAGGTATCTGGAGTTTAATTATTGCTTCAACTTCTTTTGCCATATATAAAACCTCCTTATATCTTTTCTAAATGTATAAAATCTATTTCAACAGGTATATCTCTACCAAATATTGATAGTCTAACCTTTGCTTTTTCTTTCTCTTCATAAATTTCTTCAACTTTTCCAATCATTTGATCAAAAGGTCCTCCAATAACCCTAACTGTATCACCTATTGAAAATGTTAACTGCGCTTTTGCTTCTTCAATACCAATTCTGTTCATTATAATCCTTACTTCTTCTTCAGTCAAAGGTGTCGGTTTACCACCTCCGCCTACAAAACCAAGAACACCTGGGGTATTTCTAACAACATACCAAGTATCATCATCCATTATCATTTCAACTAAAACATATCCAGGATAAACCTTCTCTGGAACAATTTGTCTTTTTCCGTCCTTTAACTTTACTTTCCAATCAACTGGTACCTCAACTCTAAATATTCTATCATGCATATTATGAGCGTCTATACTCTGTTCAAGATTCTTTTTGACCTTTTCTTCCATACCAGAGTATGTATGAACTATATACCATCTTTTTTGTTTTTTCTCTTTTTCTTCGATCAAATCTTCTTTTTTCATCTTAAATTAAATCGATGTAATAAACTTCAAAAACTGAGCAAAAACAATATCAAATACACCAATTAATATTGCCCAGAAGATTATAAAAATCAAGATTGTTATAAATGAATTTAATAATCTATCTTTTGAAGGCCATGTTGTCCTATTAACAAACTCAGTTTTTACATCCTTTAAAAAATTTTTAATTTTTTGAAATAAACTTTTCTTTTCACTCATGATTTAAATTTGGCAGGCCCGGAGGGACTTGAACCCCCAACAACCGGTTTTGGAGACCGGTGCTCTGCCAGTTGAGCTACGGGCCTACTTCACCTCCCTATGAAGTGTATGTTTTTTACACCACGGACAATACTTTTTCAATTCCAATCTATTAGGATCGTTATTCTTGTTTTTTGTTGTAGTATAATTTCTTCTTTTACATTCAGTACATTCTAAGGTTATTATAATTCTCATAATTCACCTACTCAATAAGTTTTGAAACAACACCTGCTCCAACAGTTCT
>JASEFN010000006.1 GCA_030018355.1 Caldisericia bacterium
CGCTAATGAGAATAATAGAATTGGATCTATTTCCATTTTTACAAGAAGCCTATATTGCATCAAAAGCAATATCTGATTTACCTATAAAATATAGAACTTCTGAAAAAATCAAACCTGTTGAATTAACAAAATATGAAGAAAGTATGGCAGAAGATCTTGGAAAAAGAGTTGGGGGTTCAAAAGATACTGGAGAAGCAATAGCAATTGCCTTGAGATTGAAAATTGATAAATGTATTGTTGGTGAAAAATTTAATAGAGTATTCCAAAATATAAATATATATTCTTATGAAAGGTTGGGGTGATTATTATGAAATTTTTAATTGGAGGAATTTCGCCTCATCCTCCATTGTTAATTCCTGAAATAGGTGGATCTGAAAGAAAATATGTAAAAAAAACTGATGAAAGTTTATTAATTCTTGCTGAAAAAATTTTAAATGAAAACATAGAAACAGTAGTTTTTATGTCTCCCCACTCTCCCTTTTTAAAGGGTGGAATAACAATTTACTCTAGTGAAACTCTATATGGTGATTTTTCACAATTTGGAGTAAGTGAGGTTTCTTTTAAATATAAAAATGATTTGGAATTGGTAAATGAAATAGTAAATAAAGGTAAAGAATTTAGTATAAAATTTTATAAATTACCACCTGATTACCCACTTGATCATGGAGTTTTAGTTCCTTTATATTATCTTGATAAATTAAAAAGTTATGAATTTAAAATTGTTGTTATGAGTCAACATTTCACACTTGAAAGAGAGAAATTTTATCTTTTTAAAAATATTTTTGATGATATTGATCTTCCAGAAAAAAAGGTTGCTTTTATTGCATCTGGAGATATGTCTCATAGGTTACTTGCTTCAGGTCCTTATGGATTTCATCCAAGTGGTCCTAAATTTGATAATTTAGTAATTGATGCAATAAAAAATGAAAATTTTAATGATTTAATTTCTATACCAGAAGAATTAATTGAAGAAGCGGGCGAGTGTGGATATAGATCAATTTTAACACTTTTTACTCTTCTCCCTTTTAATGAATATAAAGCAGAGGTTTTATCATATGAAGGTCCTTTTGGTGTTGGATATTTAGTTGCAATTGTTGAAAGGAGAGATTATGCATAAACTTGTTAAATTAGCAAAAAATAGCGTTGAACTTTATGTAAAAGAAAGAAAAATATTTGTTCCAGATTTAGATGAATATAAAGAGTATTTAAATGTTAGGAAAGGAGCATTTGTAACAATACATAAAGGCAAAGATTTAAGAGGATGTATTGGTACATATCTTCCAACAAGAGAAAATGTAATTGAAGAAATTGTTTACAATGCAATATCTGCAGCAACAGAAGATCCACGTTTTGATCCTGTGTCACCTAAAGAACTTGATGAATTAACTTATTCTGTAGATTTACTTGAAGAACCACAAGAAGTAAAAGATTTAAGTGAACTTGATCCACAAATTTATGGTGTTATAGTTGTTAAGGGATTTAGAAGAGGACTTCTTTTGCCACAAATTGAGGGAGTTGATAGTGTTGAAGAGCAGTTAAGAATAGCTAAAATAAAGGCTGGGATACATCCATTAGATAAAGATGTAAAAATATATAAATTTAAAGTCACAAGATTTTTCTAATTTATGGATAAAAAAGATATAATTTTTATGAAAGTTGCCTTATATGAGGCAAAGAAAGCATATTCTAAAGGTGAAATCCCAGTTGGTGCAGTTATAGTAAAAAATGGTAAAGTAATATCAAAAGCGCATAATTTAAAAGAAAAAAATAAAGATTCAACCTCTCATGCTGAAATAAATGCAATAAGATTAGCAACAAATAAATTAAATGATTGGAGATTGAATGATTGTGAGATATATATCACAAAAGAACCCTGTATAATGTGTGCAGGAGCAATTATTGAATCAAGAATAAGAAGAGTTATTTTTGGTTTTTATGATAAAGAGAGTGGAGCATTTGGCGGAAAAATAAATATTTTAAATTTTATTAATGCTAAAATTATTATAGAGAATGGAATTCTTGAAAGAGAGTGTTTTGAAATATTTAAAAGTTTTTTTGATATTTTACGGAGAGGTGGCTGAGTGGTCTAAAGCGCCTGCCTCGAAAGCAGGAAAGCGGATTTATTTCCGCTTCGCGGGTTCAAATCCCGCCCTCTCCGCCATGCTAAAGGAGGATTTACTATGAGACCATTTGTATTAGTTGTTGACATGATTCATGATTTTGTATATGGAAAGTTTAAAAATGAGAGAGCAATTAAAATAATTCCAAATATTAAAAAACTTCTTGATATAGCAAGAGAAAAAAAGATACCTATAATTTATCTTAAGGATTCACATGAAAAAGGTGATCCTGAAGAGAGTTTATGGGGTGAACATGCATTAAAAGATACAAAAGGAAGTGAGATAATTGATGAATTAAAACCAAAAAGTGATGATTATATAATTTTAAAAAGAACATATTCTGGATTTTTTAAAACAGATCTTGATTTACTTTTAAAAAAACTTGAGACTGACACTGCTTTTGTTGTCGGAATTTCAACAGATATTTGTGTTCAAAATAATGTAGGAGAGTTATTTTATAGAGGATTTACTACTTTTGTTTTAAAAGATTGTACTGCATCAATTAGTGAAGAGAATCACGAGTCTGCATTAAATTATATGAAAAATATCTTTAATGCAAAAATTATATCACTTGATGAGGCACTAAAACTTCTTGAGGAGGTAAAATGAAAATATTTAGAGTTCCAACAGAAGAGGAGATAAAACAAGGACTTTGTACAGATGCTTATTTTGTTAGAACAGAGGAAGTTTTAAAAGGTTTAAATGACCAAACAGAAGTAACAATGGAACTTATGACAAAAAAGTTTCCAGATAAAAATTATGCTTTTGGTGTTCTTGCAGGTCTTTATGAAGTTGCAAAACTACTTGAAGGATTACCTCTTGATGTTGATGCTATGGAAGAAGGAGATTTTTTCTTTCCAGAAGAGCCTGTTTTAAATATAACTGGTAAATATATCGATTTTGTAAGATATGAAACATCAATATTAGGTTTTATCTGTTCATATTCAGGTATAGCATCAAAAGCAATAAGAGTGAGAATTGCTGCAAAAAATAAAATAGTTTTATCATTCGGAACAAGAAGACAACATCCATTTCTTGCTCCAACAATTGAATATGCTACTTACATTGCTGGTTTTGATGGTGTATCTAATGTTATAGGAGCAAAATATATTGGAAAAGAAGCTGTTGGAACTATGCCACATGCTTTAATTCTTGTCCTTGGTGATAATAAAAAAGCATTTAAAAGTTTTGATGATATTGTTGATAAAAAAATTCCAAGAATATGTTTAATAGATACATCAGGTTCACCTATGACAGAACTTGAAGATGCTTTGAGTGTTTTAGGTAAAAATTTAAAAGGTGTAAGAATTGATTCTGGAAATTTAAAAGCAATTGGAAGAGAAATTAGATGGTATTTGAATTTGAAAGGCAGAAGCGATGTTTTAATTTATTTTAGTGGTGGATTAGATGAATATTCAATAATTGAATTAAACGATGTTGGAGATGGGTTTGGTGTCGGAACAAAAATTGCTGATGCAGATGTAATAGATTTTGCATTGAAAATAATTGAAGTTAATGGAACTCCAAGAGCAAAAGTTGGAAATTACCCTGGAAAAAAACAAGTTTTAAGAAATGAAAAATTTGAAGATATTGTTACTCTCTATGGGAATAAAAAAGAGGGATATAAAGAACTTTTAAAACCACTCATAAGGAGTGGTAAAATTGTAAGGGAGATACCTGATCCAGATACTGTAAGAAAAAGAGTTCTCGAAAATCTATCTAAATTACCAGATTATTTAAAAACAATAGTTGGAGAGGTAAAATATCCTGTCAAAATGATACCTAATTTAGTATAATTATATATGGAACCTGGAAGAAGAGGTGGTCGCAGTTAACCTATTAAGTAGGTTAACTGAGGAAAGTCCAGGCTCCATGGGCAAGAGTGCTGAACGCAAGTTCAGCGGGAGTAATCCCGGGAAAGTGTCACAGAAACAACACCGCCAGAATCTTAATGGTTCTGGTAAGGGTGAAAAAGTGTGGTAAGAGCACACTATGGAGTCAGGTGACTGACTCCATGGACAAACCCCACTCGGAGCAAGGTCGAATAGGAGAACTTTGCCCAAATGAATTAAGTTCTCGGGTAGACCGCTTAGATAGATGACCACCTTAAACACAGAACCTGGCTTATCTTCTTCCAGGTTCCAATTACATTCCTTTAAATGCCATCTCTATTGCATTATCAATAGATTTTTGTAATATTTCTGGTAAACCCTCAATTTTTATATTTAAGAATCCCCTTAAAATTAATGATATAGCGTCATCCTCTTTTATACCCCTTGACATAAGATATTCAATTTCATCTCTTGCAATTTTACCCACGATTGCTTCATGGCTCATTTCAACATCTCTGACCTCTGAAGATAGTTCTGGAATAGTTATAATTTCTCCGGTATCTTTTAACATTATTCCATTACACTCCATATGTGCCTTTATATTTTTACCTTTTCCAATTAGAGAACCTTTTGATATTATTTTACCTCCATCACTTATAACTCTACTAACTATCTCACCACTTGTTTCATCAGCATTTAAGAAAATTTTTCCTCCAATATTTAAAAAAGAATCTTCATCTGCCATGAGAATTGAATATAATTTTGCTTTTGCTCTTTTACCAACAAGATAGACAATTGGTTCACTTTGAGTGCTTTTAACTTTTTTTAATGAAACATAATTTGATATAAATACTCCGTCTTCATCAACAATAGCAGCACTTCTTGGTCTGACAACAACATTTGGTGCCCAATCGTGAATCATAGTAAATGAAATTTTTGCACCTTTTTTAACATAAAATTCAGTTATTGCAATATGAGATCCACTATCAGAGTATGTAGCGGCTGCACATCCATTTATTAAATTTAACTCAGAATTTTCTTCTGCAATAACAATATTATGAACAAGTTGAGAAAAGCCGCTCTTTTTTATTAAAAAACATGTTTGAATTGGAAAACGGGTTTTTACATTAGGTAATGTTCTTATAAAAAATCCAGTAGCACCTTTTCTTGCAACAAGTCTTGTATAAGCATCCTTATTTTTATCAACAATTTTAAAAACATAATTGTTTAATTCTGGAAACTTTTGAATTGCTTCATTAAGAGGTAAAATTTGTACTCCTTCTTGTTTTAAACTAATATTATAAACACCCTTATTTACAAATAAAAAAGAACCAATTCTATTTTTTTCCTCTAAATCAACTCCAACTCTTAAAAGTTTTTCAATATCTTCTTTTTTTAATTCATCATTTATGTTAGACATCTCTCACATCCTTTAAACCCGTTTTCTTTAATATTTCTCAATATTTCATTGGGATTTCCTTCACATATAATTTTTCCATTTAACAATACATAACCTCTATCAACTTCTATAAACTCCAATATCCCTCCAGTATGAGTAATTATAACTCCTGATTTTTTTCTATTTATAATATTTAAATCTTTTTGAAGTAGTTTATTCATTGTCTTACCAATTGTTTTAATATTTTCAAGATCAACTCCTGATTCTGGTTCATCAAAAATCATAAAATCAGGATTTTGTGCAATTAGTTGAATTAATTCTGATCTTTTTAATTCTCCTCCAGAAAAGTTATAATTTATATCTCTATCAATTAATTCATTTAACTTCAAAATATCAATATAATCTTTATAATTTCCATCCTTCGAAATAATTTCTAAAATTTTTTTAAATTTAACACCTTTAATCGAAGGAGGTTTCTGAAACAAGACTCCAATTCCAAGTTTTGCTCTTTCATCAATTGTTAGGCCATTTAATGTTCTCTCTTTAAAAATTATTTCACCACTTTTGATTTTATATCCACTAAATCCAAGAATTGTTAAAATTAAAGTTGTTTTACCGCTTCCATTTGGTCCAAAAATTGCAATAGTTTCGCCTTCTTTAATTGAAAGGTTAATTCCTTTCAAAATTTCCTTTCCATCAACTTCAACATAAAGATCCTTTATTCTTAATATCTCTTTTTTCTCCATAATCACCTTTATAAATTATAACGCAAATATTATAATTTAAATAAATTTTTTAACATGAGGTGTGTAATATGTATGAAGTTGAAGAAAAAGCAAAGAGAGCCTTTTTAACAAAAGTTAAATTAGGAGAATTAAATACTGAAATTAAAAATAGTGTTTTAAATTTAATGGCAGAGGCATTGATTAAAAATAAAGAAAAAATTTTAGAAGAGAATAAAAAAGATTTAGTAAAAGGTGAAGAGAAGGGTCTTTCTAAGTCTCTTCTTGATAGATTACTTTTAAATGAAAATAGAATTTTTAGTATGGTTCAAGGAATAAAAGATGTTGTTTCTCTTCCTGATCCAGTTGGTGAAATTGTTGAAGGTACAACAAGGCCAAATGGTCTACTTATAATTAAAAAAAGAGTACCTCTTGGAGTTATTGGAATGATTTATGAAGCAAGACCAAATGTTACAGTAGATGCTATCACATTATGCTTAAAAAGTGGAAATGCAATTATTTTAAGAGGTGGAAGTGAAGCATTTAACTCAAATCTTATTCTTTATAAAATTTTAAGTGAAGTTGCATATAAAAATGGAATTCCAAATGGTGCAATTCAAATGATAGAAAATACAGATAGAAAAGAAGTTGAAATTATGTTTAATCTTATTGACTACATTGATGTAATAATTCCAAGAGGAAGCAAAACTTTCATTGATTTTGTAAAAAGAAACTCAAGAGTACCAGTTATTGAAACTGGTGCAGGTGTTGTTCATATTTATATAGATAAAGATTTTGATTTAGAAATGGCTAAAAAAATTGTTGTAAATGCAAAGGTTCAAAAACCATCCGTTTGTAATGCAGTTGAAAAACTTTTATTTCATAAAGATGTATCTAAAGAGGCTATAATAGAAATTTTAGATGAATTGAGGAAAAATAATGTAGAAATAATAGGAGATAAGTTTATTTACTCAATTTATAAAGAATCAAAACTCGCGACAGAAGAAGATTGGGATACAGAATACCTTGACTTAAAAATTACAGTTGGAATAGTTGAAGATATTGATGAAGCAATTGAACACATTAATAAACATAGTACACATCATTCAGAGACTATAATATCAAGAAATTATGAAAATATAATTAAGTTTTTAAATTTAGTTGATTCTGCCTGTGTTTATGCTAATGCTTCTACAAGATTTTCAGATGGTGGAGAATTTGGATTAGGTGCAGAAATTGGAATTTCAACTCAAAAATTGCACACAAGAGGTCCTATGGGGTTAAGAGAATTAACTTCAATAAAATATATTATTTTTGGTTCAGGACAAATTAGAAAATAATTTATTTGTGCTAAACTAAATTTGATAGAAAATTTAAGGAGGTTTGAAATGAGAATAGGGTTTTTTGGTGCAGGAAAAATGGGTGAAGCAATTTTAGGAGGTTTATTAAAAAAGGGTTTTAAAAAGGAAGATATTTTTATATCTGAAATTGTTCAAGATAGATTAAATTATATAAAAGAGAAATATGGTGTTCAAGGTTCAACGAAAAGTGTAGATGCATTTAATTTTGGTGATATTTTGATTTCTGCTGTAAAGCCACAAAACATAAAAGATTTATCAGAAGAACTTAAAGAATACAACTTTAATGAAAAAATTTTCCTCTCAATTATGGCTGGAATAAAAATTGAAAAAATTTTAGAGTCATTTAAAGTAAAAAAAGTTGTAAGAACAATGCCAAATATAAATGCACAAATTGGTGAAGCAATAACTTTATGGACAGATGTTGGTTTAAATGAAACTGAAAAAGAGTTTGTAAGAAAAATTTTATCTTCATTTGGTGAAGAAATTTATGTATCAAAAGAAGAACATATTGATATTGGAACATCAATTAGTGGTTCAGGCCCTGCCTATGTTTTTTATTTCCTCGATGCATTGATTGATGCAGGAGTTTATCTTGGACTTGCAAGAGATGTTTCTGAAAAACTTTCAATTCAAACTATTTTAGGTTCAATTTTGTTAAAAAAAGCAACTCAAAAAGAGGCTCATGAGTTAATTCATATGGTTACATCCCCAGGAGGAACTACAATTGAAGCACTTTATAAATTTGATGAGAATAGATTGAAATATACTATTATGAGTGGAGTTATTGAAGCATATAAAAAGAGTAAAGCACTTGGTGAAACCAAAAAATAAATTTTAAAAGTGATAATGGTAATTATGTTATAAATTTAAGGAGATTTAGATGTATGAAAACATAAAGATTAAAAAAGTAATTGAAAGGAATTTAAAAGAGTGGGAAGGAAAAGGAGCAACAATTCTTTTTCTTAGTGGGTGTAATTTTAGATGTCCATATTGTAATCAAAAAGATTTAATATTAAATCAATCTTCTCTGCCAGATATACCTTATGAAGATATAAGAAGTTTTTTGGTCTCTAATAAAAAATGGATTGAAGTTGTAGTTATAAGTGGTGGAGAACCATTTTTAAATAATTCTCTTTTGCCACTACTTCAAGATTTAAAAAAACTTGGTTTTTTAACAAAAGTTTTATCAAATGGAACAAATGAACTATTAATAAGAAAAATTCTCCCAACTAAATTAATTGATTTAATTTCAATAGATATTAAAGCACCACTTAATGAAATGAAATATAAAGAGGTTACAAAAGTAAATATCGATTTAAGGAATATAAAAAATTTACTTCTATTTTTAAAGAATAGTTCTTTTAATTATGAAATTTCAGTTACCCCCCATCCAAAGACAATGAGTGAGGAAGATTTTGAAGAGATTATTGATAATATTGGAAATGTTAAAAGGTTTGCAATAAGAAAAATAGATAAAGGAGATTTCTTAGATGAAAACTTTAAAAAATATGAAATTTATTCAGATGAAGTCATCAATATGTTATATTTAAAGGCAAAAAGGTATCTTAAAGACTCAACTGTCAGAATTATCTAAAATGTTACAAATGTGTCTGACACCATTGTAACATTTTTATGAAGACTATATTAAATAGAGAGGTTGAATTAAAGTTAAATAATTATTTAGAGATATTATTAAAAGCACCTAAGAAAATTCCTTTGATGTGTGAATTAGACAAAGATAAAATTTATAAAAAATACATAGAAGAAGCATATTATTATGTAGATTTTATTGAAAAAGGAGATAATGTTTTAGATTTAGGTAGTGGTGCAGGCTTTCCTGGAATTCCCTTATCAATAATTTTTCCTAATTCTAATTTTTATTTAGTTGATAGAAAATTTAATGTTTGTATCTTTCTTCGACAAATTAAAAAAGAATTAAATTTAAATAATGTTTTTATTATGAATTTAATGGCAGAGGAGTTAAAAAAGATAAATTTAAGATATAATAAAATAGTTGCAAGAGCATTTAATAGAGTAAATTTTATTTTAAATCTTGCAAATGATCTATTAATAAAAGATGGTCTTGTTATTCTTGGGAAAGGAAAAGACGTGGCTAAAGAAATAAATTCTTTAAATAACAAAAACTTTGTGTTGTTTGAAAAAAAAGCAACAAATTTTGGCTTTTTACTTATCTTTAAAAAAATTAGTTAATTTCCTTTTATCTTTATAATAAATCTCTTAATTTTTCAAGCCCCCTGTGGATTAAAGATTTTACTGTGCCCTCTTTTTTTCCTAATATTTCACATATTTCTTTAATCTCTTTCTTTTCAAAGAATCGTAACATAATCACCTCTTGGTATTTAATTGGAAGTTTATTAATTTTATCTTGAATTTCTAAAAAATCTACATATTTTTTTAATTTTTCTTGAGCCTCTAAAAATTCTTTCTCTGGGTTGTGTAAAACGATTGGTTCAAACCCTTTTTCATCTTTTAATTTTTCTAATGATATATAATGTTTATTTTTTCTATAATAATTTACAATCTCATTATTTGCAATTCTATACAGCCAAGCACTAAACGATATATTTTGCCATTTAAATTTATTTAATTTTTTTAATGCATTAAAAAAAGTCTCTGAAGTTATATCTTGAGCAATTTCAATATTAGCAACTCTTTTTAAAATATAATTAAAAATTTTTGAATAATACTCTTCATATAATTTTGTGAATATCTCTGGATTCTTTTGAGCTTGTTTAATTAATTTTTTTTCTTCTTTTAAATCCATATAATTTTTCTCCTTTTATATTGTAATTTTAATATCACTTTTAATAGAAAATAAGGGTATTATTTTAAGATAACCAACCCAAATTTGGGTTGGTTATCTTAAAAAACAATAAACAATAAATAAATTTTTAAGGTATAGGTTTTAAATCAATTTCTTGATTTGTAAGTATAATAGGTCCTGGTTCTGATACTTGTTTTTTAGTGAGATTAACTATAACTTTAATTTCACATGACTCATTATCTGTAGATTCATGATTTATAAATGTAAAAATTACAATTGCAAATTTATCAGCCCCTTCTTTGGGTTTAGCTATAATAACTCCATTTTCTTCATCTAAATAAAGTTCAGATGGAGGAAGGTATTTCACCTCAGTTATATATTTAGGAAACTTAATAATAAAGTTTTGTACAATTGGATAATTTTTTGCAATTTCAATTGCTTGTTTTTCTTCATCATTAGTTAAAGTTGAGGAGAAAATATTTGAGTTGATAGTTTCAACACGTTTTCCTTTCAAATCTATTATTACTAACATATTCATAATGAAACTATTATATTGATTATTACCATTTATATCTACTTGATACAAAATAATTGAATGTGTTGATAATTTAGAATAAGTTGGAGGTTCAGGAATATTTCCTTCTTTAATTGTTAATAATACATATGCTTTCTCATCTTTTACTTTTATATCTTTAATTTCTAAATTATATTCTTTTATAGTTTCTTGTAATTGAATATTATTTTTTATAATTTCTAATGCTTTTGCTATTTGATATTTAGGTTCAAAATAGGCAAATATCATTATAGCGACAATGATAAATACTCCTATTCCACTAATAATTAATCTTTTTAACCATAATTGAGT
This sequence comes from Caldisericia bacterium, assembly GCA_030018355.1. NCBI lineage: Bacteria > Pseudomonadati > Caldisericota > Caldisericia > Caldisericia bacterium. The sequence continues at coordinate 11,085 of JASEFN010000006.1, forward strand.
TCTTTTGATAGTTGATTTCTTAAGTTTTTCTCCAAAAATTAATAATGACAATTTAAGCCTTTGCTTGTGGGTTTGTAGTTCAATTTCTGGAACCACCATATTTTCTAATTTTTCAATTAAATCCTTTTTTTCCATGTTATTAATACCTCCTTTCTTTTTAACCTTAATATTAGTTTTGATCATTTCTATAGTTATGGAGTTTGTAATTATAACGCATTTAATTAAAAAAGGTTGCATTTTTAATAATTTTTACATATATTAAAATTTATTCCATAATATTTTTTTAACCCATTTATATGTCCTTGGTTAGAAAATTGTGTCCATTCTTTAAAAAATCTTTAGAGTATATTTCTTATTTTAAAAATACAAGATAATTATCTTATTATCATATAATGTCTCTATTTTCATCAAATATCTTTTCCCAAAAATTTAAAATTTATTCTATAGGAGGAAATTTCTAACCTTAAAGAGATAAACATTGACTAATTTATAAGATCTTATAAAATTAATTTATTGAGGTCGGGGCGTGGCGCAGGTTGGCTAGCGCACCAGCATGGGGTGCTGGGGGTCACTGGTTCAAGTCCAGTCGCCCCGACCATTATAATTTTCAAAACCTTTTCGGGATATGGCCCAGTTTGGAAGGGCGCTTGGTTCGGGACCAAGAGGTCGTGGGTTCAAATCCCACTATCCCGACCAGAAAGGAAAGAAATGGATAAAAGGATACCATTACTTTTTGCATTAAAAAATTATATTGACAAAAAAAGACCTGCTTTTCATATGCCTGGTCACCACAGAGGGAAAGGAATACATAAATATTTAAAAGAATTGTGGGGAGAAAATATATTTTTATTTGATATCACAGAAGTTGAAGGTTTAGATTACCTTCATAAACCAGAAGGAGTTATTCGAGAAGCACAAGAACTTGCTGCAAAGGCATTTGGTGCTAAAAAAACATTCTTTTTAATAAATGGAAGTACAGTTGGTAATCTTGTTATGCTTGTTTCAACACTTAACCCTAAAGATAAAGTTATTTTACAAAGAAATTCTCATAGATCAATAATTGGAGGTCTTGCAGTTTTTGATTTAATTCCTATTTACATTCAATCTGAAATTCATGAAAAAACAGGTATTCCATGGGGAATAAAACCAGAAAAATATGAAGAAGTTGTTAAAAATAATAGTGCGAAAGTCTCTTTCATTACTTCACCAAACTATTATGGAATGTGTGAAAATATTGAAGAAATACTTAAAATTGGAAGAAAGTATAACCAAATTATGCTTTTAGACGAAGCCCATGGTGTTCATTTTCCATTTAATCAAAAACTCCCAAAAAGTGGAATAAGTTTAGGATATGATATAATAGTTCAATCAGCCCATAAAACTTTGCCTTCATTGACTCAAACATCTTTTTTACATATCAATAGCGATAATATTGATATGGATAGAGTTTTTGATGCATTAACCTTTCTTGAATCTTCCTCTCCAAGTTATCTTTTTATGGTATCTCTTGATGTGGTAAGATTCCAAATGGAAACTGAAGGTGAAAAAATTTGGAATGAAATTTTAGAATTAGCAGAATATGCAAGAGATGAAATAAATAAAATTGATGGATTATATTGCTTTGGAAAAGAAATTTTAAATGATGGAATATATGATCTTGATTTAACAAAAATTACAGTAAATACAAAAAACATAGGTCTTACTGGATTTGAAGTTGAAGAGATTTTAAACAAAGAATATAACATTGAAATTGAACTTTCAGATTCATACAACATTCTTTTATTTTTAACTCCTGGAATTACAAAAGAAGAAGTTGATATCCTTATTAATGCACTTAAGGATATATCAATTAAGAAAAGAAAAAATCCAATAGTTAATGATTTTGTTACTCCTGAACTTCCCCCAATTGCTGCTACTCCAAAAGAAGCATACTTAAGAGAGAAAGAGATTATAGAATTAAAAAATGCAAAAGGTAGAATTTCAGGAAAAATTGTTTCTGCTTATCCTCCAGGTCTTCCAATTCTAGTACCAGGAGAAATTATTACTGAAAACATATTAAATTATCTTTTTGATTTAAAGAGTAAAGGAGCAAATCTCCAAGGCTTTATGGATAAAGAATATAACTTTATAAAAGTATTAAAATAGTATATAATAAAAAATGTTGGCCTTTATAGGAGGAAGTATGGACCTTGAATTTATTCAAAGAATCTATAATAAAGAAAGGGAAATAGAAGAAAGAATTGAAAAATTCAAACAAGAACTTGAAGAAAAGAAAAAAAAATTCATAAAAGAAAATGAAAAAAAATTAAAAGAGTTAGAAGAAGATTATAAAAAAAGACTTCAAGATGAAATTTTATTAATAGAGAAAGAGTATGAAGAAAAATTAAATAAAAATATTGAACAAATAAAAAAAGAACTTCAAAATAAAAAGGCAAATGTAGAGAAAAACTTTGAAGAAGCGTTTAATTTTATTTTAAGGAGGATTCTTGAATAGATGGCAATAGATAGAATGTTAGAAATTCATATCTTTATGCCAAAAAAAGAATTCTCCTCTTATTGTCAATTTTTAAAATTAGAGGAAAAAGTTGAAATTGATGAGATAAAAAATGTGAATGGCCTTTCTTATTTTAAAGATAGAAACCCAGAAAAGTATGATGAGACAATAAAAAAATTAGATTTTATAATTGATGAACTATCAAAGTTTAAAGAGAAAGGGAGTTTTATAAAAGATTTCATACCTGAAAGAATAGAATTAACATTCACTGAACTACAAAATTTAGTTAATAATTTAAATATTAATGAAATTTATGAAAAGATTTATAGCATTGTTAAAAAGGAAGAAAAAATAAAAGATGAAATAAAAGATATAGAACACAAAATAAAAATACTTTATCCATATAAAAATCTTAATTTAAACCTTGAAACTTTACTTTCTTTAAAAACAATAAATCTTAAACTTGGAACAATTAGAAGAATAAATTTTAAAAAACTCAAAGACGAAAAAGATAGTTGTGAAATAAGGATTATTTCTGAAGATAAAAATAATCTTTATATTTTAATTGGATATAAAAAGAAAGATTATGAATTTGAGAAATTATTAGAAAAATTAGAGTTTAAAGAGATAGATATAAAAAATTTTAAAGGTAAACCTAATGAAATATTAGAAAATTTAAATGATAGATTAGATTCATTAAATAAAATATTACATGATTTAATAAAAGAGAAGAAAAAAGAGAAAAATTTATTGAAAAAAATTGAAATAATAAAGGAGTATTACATAGATAAAAAATATGAGGAGGAAACAAAATCAAAAATAGTTGAATCAAAATTTTTAACATATATTTTTGGTTATATAAGAGAAAAAGACTTCAATGAATTAAAAAATAAAACAAAAGAGAAGTTCCCCAGAGTACTTATTTTTGCACAAGAACCAAAAGAGATTGAAAAGGTTCCTGTATCTCTCTCAAATAACAAATTTTTTAAACCTTTCGAGATGCTTGTTGATATGTATGGATATCCAAAATATGGTGATTTTGATCCTACTCCTTTTTTAGCTCCAATCTTTATATTATTCTTTTCACTTTGTTTTGGTGATGTAATTTATGGGGCAATTCTTGTTTTAGGTTCAATTTTTATAATAAAGAAATTTAATGTTCATGAAAAAGATAGAAATTTCTTTTACTTCTTTATTATTCTTGGATTCTTTTCTTCTATAGTTGGTGTATTAACTAATTCCTATGCTGGAGATTTAATTTCTATTCCAAAACTTGCAATAATTGATCTTCTTGAAGAGAAACCTGGTGAAACTCCAGGATTAATTAAAATGCTTATTTTTTCTCTTGCTGTTGGATTTATAACACAAATTTTTGGTTTACTTTTAAAGGCATTTGATAACATAAGAAAAGGGAAAATTTTAGATGCAATCTTTGATCAATTTTCTTGGATTATCTCACTTATTGGAATAATTTTATATATAGTTTTATCAAAAAATCCAATTCTCTCAAAAATTGGATTTTATCTTTTTATTTTAGGAATTATAATTATAGTTTTAACTGGAGGAAGAACATCTAAAACTTTACCTGGAAAATTAATTGGAGGGGTTGTATCTCTTTATGGAATTGTAAGTTCATATGGATTTTCATCAGCATTAGGAGATGTTCTTTCATATTCAAGACTACTTGCTCTTGGATTTTCAACAACTGTTCTTGGAATACTTATAAATACAATCGCAAGAATGTTTGCAAAGGGTATTTTGGCTTTACTTATAATACCTTTAATTCTTTTAATGGGACATGGGTTAAATATATTTATGGGACTTTTAGGTTCTTTTGTTCATCCTACAAGATTAATATTTTTAGAGTTTTTTGGGAGATTTTATGAAAATGGTGGAAAGAAATTTTCACCATTTAAATTTAAAAGTGAAAAAGTGATAATTAAAAACTAAAAAAGGAGGCGCTATGTCTGAGATTTATGGGTTAGTTTTTGCTATTTTAGGTATGGCATCAGCAATATCCCTTTCTGGTATCGGTTCAGCAATTGGAATTGGTATTTCAACAATGCAAACTGCTGGTGTTCTTTCGGAAAAACCACATTTATATGGTAAATTATTTGTTATAACAGCCCTTCCTGGAACACAGGGTTTCTATGGCTTTATTCAATTATTCTGGATTGCTACAAGAATAGGTTTATTTGGAGGAATACCAAAAATTCCAATTAATACAGGAATGCAACTATTTTTTGTTGGTTTTGGAATGGGTATGGTTGAACTTATTTCAGCAATATGGCAAGGAAAAGTTTCTGCAGCAGCTATAAATCTTGTTGCTGAAAAGGAAGAAGAGGCAGGTAGAGCAATAATTTTGCCAGGTCTAGTTGAAATTTACGCAGTTATCTCTTTGATTGCAGCAATTCTTGTAACTACTTTTATAACACAAGGGCTATGAATATAGATGAATTAATTAAAGAAATTGAAAATGAGGGGGAAGAAGAAATAAAAAAAATTAAAGAAACCTTTGATTTAGAAATTGATAAATTAAAAAAAGAATTTGATGATAAAGTTAATAAACTTAAAAAGGATTGGGAGGAATTAATAGAAAAAGAAAAAAGTTTATTAATAGAGAAAAAAGAACTTGATCTTAAGAATAAAATTGAACTTCTGATTCTTGAATGGAAAAATGAGATTCTTGATAATTTCAAAAATTTTTCTTTAAAATCACTTGAATTCCTACCTTTAGAAAAACTGAAAGAATTTTATAAAAAAGAGATAGTTAAAAATATAGAATCAAAAGAAGTTGAAATTCATTTAGATGTTAATTTAAATAAGATTTTTGATGATAATTTCAAAAGTGATATTCTTAACACAATTAAAAAAACAATCCCTGATGCCAATATAAAATTTGTTGAAGACAAAGAAGTTTTTGTTAAGGGAAAAAGTTTTATTTCAAGAATTTCACTTATTGATAAATTTATTGATAGTCTATATGAAAACATACTTGAAGTTTCAAGAATTATTTTTGAAGAAAGATGAAATTAAAAAATAGTGATTTTTCTTATCTATCAGCAAAATCATTAATTCTTATAAGTTACTTTCCAAAAATAGAAAATTTAAAATCATATTTATCTTTATCAAAAGAGGCTTTTGTAGATCATATCAAAAAGTCATATGGTATTGAAACTGAAAGCCAAAATTTAGATGAAATACTAACTTTTGACTGGAATAATAATATAAAGAAACTCAAAAGTATCATTTTTGATGAAAAATTATATCAATATTTTGAAATAGAAAAAGAATATGAGATTATTGAATCAGATAAAAACATATTTGAAAAAGAATATGAAAAGATTAAAAAGGAACTATTTTTGTTAAATTCTTCAGAGTTCTTTAAAAAATTTATAAAACTAAAAATTGATTTATTTAATATTTTAAGTTTCTTAAAGCATAAATATTTTGGATTTTCTTTTAAATATATTGATGGAGGCAATTTAATTGAGAGAATATTTAAACTTTTTGAGAAAGAATCAATTCAAAACTTCATAGAATATATAAATTTAAGATATCCTAAAACTATTGAAAAAACACCAGAACTATTCTTTGAACTTTTTGAAAAGAAAAGAGATGATCTGTTAATAAATTATTTAAAAAATTCTAAATATTTTGTTTTTGGACCAGAGATTGTTTTTTCTTTTCTTGTACTCAAAAGTTTTAACAATGTAAACTTTAGATTAATTTATAATGGAATTATTTATAATTTGCCACATGAAGATGTTTTAAGGAGGTTAAGAGTTATAAATGGGTAAAATTGCCTATTTTGGAGATGAAATAACTTCAAAACTTTTCTTATCCTTTGGTTTTGATGTTTTTACTGAAAATTTAGTTGATAACTTTTTAAATGCTTATAAAAATGATAAATATTACATTTTGATTGTATCTGAAGAAGAACAACAAAAGATTTTAAAAGTTTATGAAGAATTAAACAAAAAACTTTTACCAGTTGTAATTTTTCTACCTTCAAAAGGTAAAAGAGAGATGGTAAATTATAAATATATTAAAAAACTCACTGAAAAAGCGATTGGTGTTGATATTTTAGAAAAAGGAGAATAGTGATATGGAAAAAGGAATAATTACAAAGGTATCAGGTCCTCTTGTTGTTGCAAGAGGACTTAAAAATGCAAAAATGTATGATGTTGTTTATGTAGGAAAACTTGGTCTTCTTGGTGAAATAATACAAATTAGAGAGGATCTTTCTTTTATACAAGTATATGAAGAAACAAGCGGTATAGGTCCTGGAGAAGAAGTTGAAACAACAGGTGAACCTCTTTCTGTAGAATTAGGTCCTGGTTTAATTGGGTCAATTTTTGATGGTGTTCAGAGGCCTCTTGATATAATAAGTTCAAAATATGGGTCATATATTGTAAGAGGAGTTAAAGAGCATTCTATTTCAAGAGATAAAGAGTGGGATTTTGAACCAATTGTTAAAGAAGGAGATTTTGTTGAAGAGGGTGATATAGTTGGAGTAGTTCAAGAAACAGAGATAGTTAAACATAAAATTTTAGTTCCTATTGGAATTAAAGGGAAAGTTAAAAAAGTGTATAGTGGAAAAAAGAAAGTTGAAGACCCAGTAGTGATTCTTGATAATGATGGAAAAGAAATTGAAATTAAGATGCTCTCTCGTTGGCCCGTGAGAATTCAAAGACCATTTAAAAAGAAATTACCTCCAGATATTCCATTAATAACAGGTCAAAGAGTTATAGATGGGTTCTTTCCCATAGCAAAAGGTGGCACCGCCTGTATTCCTGGGCCATTTGGTTCTGGAAAAACAGTAACTCAACATCAACTCGCAAAATGGTCTGATGCAGATATAATTGTTTATGTTGGATGCGGTGAAAGAGGAAATGAAATGACAGAAGTTTTAATTGAATTTCCTGAACTTAAAGACCCAAGAACAGGATATCCACTTATGAAAAGAACAATACTTATTGCAAACACTTCTAACATGCCAGTTGCTGCAAGAGAAGCATCTGTTTTTACAGGGATAACAATTGCAGAATACTTTAGAGATCAAGGATATGATGTTGCTCTTATGGCTGATTCAACATCAAGATGGGCTGAAGCAATGAGAGAAATTTCTGGAAGATTAGAGGAAATGCCAGGAGAGGAAGGTTATCCTGCATATCTTGCCTCAAGAATTGCATCATTTTATGAAAGGGCAGGAAAAGTAGTTTGTCTTGGGAAAGATTCAAGAATTTCAACACTCAGTGTAATTGGTGCAGTTTCTCCACCTGGTGGCGATCTTTCAGATCCTGTTGTTCAATCAACTTTAAGAGTCACAAAAGTTTTCTGGGGACTTGACGATGCTTTGGCATCTCAAAGACATTTTCCTGCAATAAATTGGTTAACAAGTTACTCACTATATACAATTGATTTAGATCCTTATTACAGAAAAAATATAAGTGAAGAATTTCCAAAATTAAGAGAGAAAGCAATGGAAATTCTTGAAAAAGAGGCTGAACTTGAAGAAATAGTGAGATTAGTTGGAATAGATGCATTGTCACCAAAAGATAGATTAGTTCTTGAAACTGCAAAATCAATAAGAGAAGATTTTTTACATCAAAATGCTTACCATGAAATAGACACATTTACATCTTTGTATAAACAATATCTGATGTTAAAAGCAATTCTAAAGTTTTATGAACTTGGAAATATATCGCTTGGAGAAGGAGTAGATCTTGAAAAAATAATAAATCTTCCTATTAGAGTAGATATTGCAAGAGCAAAATATATTGATGAGAAAAAATTAGAACTTTTTGACGAACTTTTTAAAAAGATTGAAAATGGTTTTAAAGAGATAATGAACTTGAAGGAGGAAGTGAAATAAATGGCTAAAGAATATTTAACAACAAAAGAAATTGCTGGACCATTAATGGTTGTTCAAGATGTATCAGGTGTTAAATATGGTGAACTGGTGGAAATTACACTTAAAAGCGGTGAAAAGAGAAGAGGGCAGGTTATGGTTGCAGAGGAAGATAAAGCACTTATCGAACTTTATGAGCCATCAATTGGAATAGATCCAAAAGAAGCAAGAGTTAAATTTACTGGAAAAGGTTTAGAAGTTCCAGTTTCAAAAAATGTTCTTGGTAGAATTTTTAATGGATTTGGTGAACCAATTGATGATGGACCAAAAATTATTCCTGAGGATTTAAGAGATATAAATGGAAGTCCTATAAATCCATATTCAAGAGATTATCCAAATGAATTTATTCAAACAGGGATATCAGCAATTGATGGATTAAATACTCTTGTAAGAGGACAAAAATTGCCAATTTTTTCGGGAAGTGGACTTCCTCACCCTCGTCTCGCTGCGCAAATTACAAGACAATCAAAAGTTTTAAAAACAGGAGAACAATTTGCAGTTGTTTTTGCTGCAATGGGTATTACTTTTGAAGAAGCAAATTTCTTTATAAATGATCTTAAAGAAACTGGAGCAATAAATAAATCGGTTCTTTTTATAAATTTAGCAAATAACCCTGTTATTGAAAGAATAGCATTACCAAGAACTGCACTTACAGTTGCAGAATATCTTGCTTTTGATCTTGATATGCATGTATTGGTTATTTTAACAGATATGACAAACTATTGTGAAGCATTAAGAGAAATATCTGCAGCAAGAAAAGAGGTTCCTGGTAGAAGGGGTTATCCTGGCTATATGTATACTGATCTAGCGACAATTTATGAAAGAGCAGGAAGAATTAAAGGGAAAAAAGGATCAATAACCCAAATTCCTGTTGTAAGTATGCCTGAAGATGATAAAACACATCCAATCCCTGATTTAACTGGTTATATTACAGAAGGTCAGATATTTTTATCAAGAGAATTATATAAAAAGGGAATTTACCCACCAATCGATGTTAGACCTTCACTTTCAAGATTAAAAGATAGAGGTATTGGAAAAGATAAAACAAGGGAAGATCATTCAGATTTAATGAATCAATTATATGCTGCATATTCAAGAGGAAAAAATGCTGAAGAGTTAGCAAAAATTTTAGGCGAAACCGCACTATCACCAGTTGATAGAATTTTTGTAAAATTTGCAGATAGATTTGAAAGAGAGTTTGTAAATCAAGGTGAATATGAAAATAGATCAATTGAACAAACTTTAGATATTGGATGGAAACTTTTGTCAATGATACCAATTCCTGAATTAAAGAGAGTAAGAGAAGAATATATTGAAAAATATCTCAAAAGATTTATTATAGAGGAGAAAGTATGAGGTTAAGAGTTAATCCAAATAGAATGGTTCTTTTAACTCTAAAAAAGAGACTTGCTGTCGCGATTCGCGGTCATAAACTTCTTAAAGATAAACTTGATGGAATGATAAAAGAGTTTGTTTCAGCAATAAAAAATTTCAAGGAAAAAACTCAAGAACTAGATGAAGATTTTTTAAGATTGCAAAAACTTCTTATTTTATCATATTCACAACTTGGAAAAGAAAAATATGAAATATTAACAAAAAAGAGAGTGGATTTATCAATATCCTATGAAAAGAAAAATATTATGGGAGTAACTATTCCTGAATTTAATATTAAAATTTTAGGTGATCCATTTAATTACCCATTTACAATTTCAAATTTAGAATTTGATTTGGTAAATCAAGGTTTTAAAAATTTTATTGAAAAATTAATTGATTATATAAATATTTATAAAACTCTTGAAGAACTCGCTAAAGATATTGAAAGAACAAGAAGAAGAGTTAATGCACTTGAATATGTATTAATACCTTCACTTAAAGAAACTATAAAATTTATAAAAATGCGGCTAGATGAACTTGAAAGAGAAACTCACGGAAGACTTACAAGAATCAAAGAAATTATAAGGGGAGAGGCAGAAAGATAATTTACCTTATTTACCTTTAGATTATATTTCAAACCTTGAAGTATCAACTAATTTTCCTTTACTTATAATATATTTTGGTTCTCTATGGTATCTTAATGCTTCAAGAACATTATCTTCATTCAATACAACAAGATTTGCAGGGTTACCCTCTTTTAATTCGTGATCTTTAAGACCTATTGCTTTTCCAGCATCAATTGTTATCATATCGTATAATTTTTCCATGTCATCTCTTGTGGTCATCCATAAAATGTGAGAAACTAAAAACGCAACTTCAAGCATATTATTTCTTCCGTAAGGATAATAAGCATCAGAAATGTCATCTTGTCCTAAAACAACAAGAACTCCCTCATTAAGCATTTCTCTAACTCTAGCATGAAGTGGACCTGTATGAGGATCTGTAACAATACCAACTTCACCTTTTTTTAATAAAGCAATAAGTTTCATAAGATAAGGAGTTGGATAAAATTGCATTGCTCTTGCATGATGTGCAAGAACTCTTCCTATATAACCTTCTTTTATTGCTTTTAAAGTTAACATTTCAAGTGTTTTAAGAGTTGGATCACCTGCATCATCAACAAGCATCGAGATGTCTTTATCATATTTTTTAGCTAGTTCAAACATTTTATTAATGTGTTCTTCTTCATCTTCTTCTGTATATTCAATCCAAGGAATACCACCAACAACATCTGCACCCATTTTTAAACTCTCTTCAACAAGTTCATATGCGCCTTTTTCTCTAACTACTCCATCTTGAGGAAAAGCAACAACTTGAAGGTTTAATACTTCTTTAAAAACATCTTTTGCTTTTAATAAAGCCTTGACACCCTCTAATTTTGCCTTCGAATCAACATCTGCAAATCCCCTTAAATGTAATACCCCATAACGAACAGCATGATTTAATGCTTTTTTAACATTTGGATAGATCCATTCTTCATTATATTTAGATTTTATAAGAGCAGCAAGTTCTATTGCTGTCATCGCTTTTCCCATACTTTCTTCATGATAATCTTTTAGTGCCCCTTCTTCCATCATAAAAAAGGTATAAACTTTACATAAATGAAGATGTGGATTTACAAATGATTCTGTAACAAGTTTACCTTCTGCATCAATAGTAGTTTTAGCATCTAAATTTAAATTTTCTGAAATTTTTTCAATTTTTCCATCTTTAATTCCAATTGAAAAAAGGCCATTCTTTTTTCTTAATTTTGCATTTTTAATTAAGATATCATACATTAGAACCTCCACTTTAAAATTTGACTTTTAAAATTTATATATTTTTAAATTTAATAATTTACATAACTTTCAATAGATTTGTAAGTTCTTTTGTTAAATTTTTTAAATCTTTTGCTGTTTTTTCTAAATTTGGTTTTAAAAGTAAAAATAAAACATTTGTTTCTCTAGTATATGCAATATGTCTTAAATCTTCAATACTAATAGAATTTTCTACAAGTTTCATTAATCTTTCTAAATCAGATCTATTTTTATATAAAGCATAAAACTCTTTCCCATTTAAAACTATATCTTCTTTTCTAAAAGTTTCAATATTATCTATAATTGGACCTGGAAAATAAAAACGCTTTTTTATAATGTGAGAATCATATCCAAATTTTTCATTTAACCTTATGACTACATATAATCTATCATGTTTTCTTGTTAAATATGAAATTGGAAGATAAAGTAGGCTTTGTCTTGGTAGAAGAGTTAAAGTTAATTCAATTTTTTTTATAAAATTTTCATTAATATCATAATTTGCTTTAAATCCAATATAACCACCTATATAAGTATAAAGTTTATCTTTTGGCTTAAGGCTTTCCTCAAAATCTCTTATATATTTAATCATCATTAAAGTATTTACTTTTCTTCCTTTAAAAAATTGAAGGGATGCTATACCTCCCAAAATAAGCATTAATAAAATTATTTGTGCTTGTGTCATCTATATCTCCTCTTTTCCACTTACAACCTCAACTTCTGTAAAACCTTCTCTATTTAGCGTATCAACTATCTTTTTAGCAATTGAATTTAAAATATACGATTTTATAAACATATAAGAAGGTGAAAAATAATCTGGATAAAATGATTTTAATTTAATTTCAATTTTTGTAAACTCTATTTTTATCTCTTTAATATAATCTCCGGTAATTAAATCAAGACCAGTTGTTGGTTCCTCAATTTTTGATAAAATTCTTTTAATCCTTTTAATTATCTCTTCATCACCAACTGTTCTCATACTAATATATAATTATCATAAAATTTAGACAATTCTTCAATACCTCGTGGAGATTTTGAGAGAAGGGGTATCTCTTTTATATTAATATCTTTTATTTCAACCTTCATTTTTTGAATTACTCTCTCTTGTTCTTCAATTTTTCCTTTAATTACATCAGGTGGATTTTCACATATCAAATATTTATTTAAATAAATATTTTTAACTTTTATTCTAAATTCAGAAAGGGCTTCAATTATTCTTTTTGTTTCAAAAAGAGCAAGATCCTCTGGCATTGTAACAACATTTATTGAAGTATGATCGCTTACAAATATATTCATTAATTTTTCCATTTCTTTACTATATTTAACAAGTTCAATCATAATTTGATCTTCTTTTTCATCTGAAGTTAATGTTATAACCTCATCATCTAATACAGCCTCAACTTTTCCTCTAACATTTTCAACCATTTTTCTTCTATCAAGAATCTTTCTTCTTATATTCATCAATCTTTTTGACCAAAGAAGAGTTAATTTTGGCAATGCAAGAACTCTTGTTGTTATTCCAGTTGGTGGTGTATCGAAAACAAGAATATCATAACTTTCATCTTCAACAAATTTTTTAATTGCTTCCAAAACAGCATATTCTTCTATTCCAGGAGAATATCTTAAAATATCAAAATATCTTTCTAAATTGAAACTTGTAAGATATCTATATGTATTTTTTAAATTTCTTGAAAGTTCTTCAAGGTACTCTTTTATCATTTTTTCAAGGTCAACTTCAACAGCAAAAAGATTATCTGTTAACTTTTTTATTTTATTTGAAAGTTCAATATTAAATGCATCACCAAGATTATGAGCAGGATCAAGAGAGGCAATTAAAACCTTTTTATCTTTATAGTATTTTGATTTACCTGTTGCAAAACTTGCTGAAACTGTTGTTTTTCCAACCCCTCCCTTACCTAAGAAAAAATATATTTCCATAAATAATTCCACTTAATCTATATCAAACATTCCTGCTGTTTCTGCAAAAGCGTCATCAAGGTTTTTGCTTCTTTTTATCATTACAAAAATTTCTTTTTGCATAAATGGTAATATCCTTAAAATAATACCTGTTGGAGGGGATGGAATTCCTGCAAATGTTCCCATAGTTAGAAGAGCAAAAACATTTTCTAACTCTTCTAACTCTTTTTCTATAAGGGAGGTAGAAACCTCCCTTAAACCTAAATCAATTCCAATAAAAAATTTTTTGATGAGGTCGAAGAGTCTTTTCATTTAAATTATTTTGTTTCTGTTTCTGGGATTGCTCCCTTTCTCCAACCACCAATAAAATCGGCAACAAGAATAAGATTAAGTGCAAGCATTATAACTGTAAATCCACCAAGCATATATTTATTGAATGCAGGAGTTGTTTTTGGAACAACAACAATAAGATACCAGAAGAGACCTACAGTAACTGTAATCCATAAGAATAGTGCTGGAATTAAAACTGCCATTTGCCATGCTGGTTTTGCTTTTTGTACCTGTTTAACCCATACTGCTGCAGTAATCATTGCAATTGATGCAAGTAGTTGGTTTGATCCAGCAAAACCTGGCCAGAGAACTGTATAACTTCCACCCCATATTAAAAGAAGACCTAAACCTGCTGCTATAATTGATCCAACCCACTTATTTGCAATAAAATTATAGAAACCTTCACTTGCTTTCTTTACTGGTTCCCAAATTTCACCCCATGCATATCTTGCTAATCTTACTGCAGTATCAAGAGTTGTTAAGACAAATGCAGATACCCAAAGACCAGCAAATGTGGTTCCAACATTTTCAGGTAAACCTATTGTAGTAGTCATTTTACCAAATGAACGTGTAAATACACCAAGAGCACCTCCAACAGCATTAGCAGCCTTTAAAAATGTATTTCCAAGATATACCTTATCTGTCATAAGTTTATTTAAATCAACTCCAAGTTCACTTACTTTTGCAGCAACCCCCTGTAAAACTTGGAATCCAAAGGCTGCCATTGAAGTTATAACAAGAGTTGAAAGGAAACCTTCTGTAAACATACTTCCATAACCAACAAATAGTCCAGATAACTCATTATCTAACTGTTTTGAAGATGTACCAGAGGCAACAATTGAATGGAAACCAGAAAGTGCACCACAAGCAATAACCAGTGGAACTGTTGGCCAGAATGGAGATGGTTGTCCTCCAATTGTTTTTGCAGAGAATATTGTAAACGCTGGCCAATTAAATCCTCTAAAAGCAAAAACTGCTGATACTAAACCTAAAATAAGTCCAGCCCATAATATATATGCATTTAGATAATCTCTTGGTTGAAGTAGAATCCAAACTGGTAAAGAAGAGGCAAGAACTGAATATATTGTTAAAATAATATACCATGCCTTTGCATTAGATATTTTTACAAATGGAAATGTAAATCCGATGTATAGACAAATTATAAGCATTATAACTCCAATTATTGATGCAACTGAAAACGATAGTTTTGTTCTATATAAAAGTATTCCTTCAATTATCGCTATAAATATAAATACAATGGATGCAGTTGCAATCGATGGATTTGCGGTTGCAAGACCAGTAAATACTCCCATAAAAGCAGAAATAACTAAAAGAAGTGCAAAATAAATGAAAAGTTCAAAAGAGTATTTAGTTCTTGCAGTCATTAATTTGCCAGAAACCCATTGAATTGATTTTCCATCATATCTAACTGAAGCCATTAAAGCAAGATAATCATGGACACTTCCAATAAATAGATTTCCAAACCAAACCCAAAGAAGAGAAGGAAGCCAACCCCATGCCATTGCTATTGCAGGTCCTGTTATTGGACCAGCACCTGCAATTGAAGCAAAGTGGTGCCCATATAAAACCCAAGGTTTTGCTGGAACATAATCAACATTATCTCTTAATCTAACTGCAGGTGTTGGTCTGTTAGGATCTGCTTTTACAACTTCTTTTTCAATCTTTTTACCATAAATAAAGTAGAAAAACACATAAAACGCTAAACCAATTACTGCAATTAATGCAGTCATTTTTTAATTTACCTCCTTTTTAAAAAATTTTTTTAAAAACACAAGACCCTTCGACCTCCAAAATAAATTATAATTACATAATTTTGAATTGTCAATTAAATTTCTTCATAAATTTCTGGAAGATCATTCTCAAATAAAATAAGATCGTATGAATTTAAAAATGTTTTAAGATAATCATTTGCTTCAAAAAAGTTTTTAAATACAAATATTTTTTCTTTAGGAAAATTTACTTCATTTAAACCCTCTAAAATTGGTTTTGTTCTCTTTCCACCAACAAGAAAAACATAATCAACTTTATCTTTCATATATTTTCCAAAATTTTTGTTCTCCTCATATTCTTTTTTTCCAAGTTCTATAAAACCTGGTGTTATTATGATTCTTCTTCCTTCTTTATATTTTGAAATTAAATCTAATGCCATTTTTGCACCAATTGGATTTGAATTATATGCATCATCAACCACAACAACTTTTCCTTTTCTTAAAACATTCAATCTATGTTTAAAGGGTTCCAAAATTTTAACTTTTTCTTTTACTTCATCTATTGATATTTTTAATATTAACGAGACCTCTATTGCAATTAAGAGATTTCTAATTGTTTCTTTTCCGATTAACTTTGTTTCAAAAATTGTTTCTTTCTCAAAAATTTTTATTTTAAATTTTGTTCCAAAAAGACTCTCATCTAAAATTTCAATAAATGGATAATTATTAGAATTGATAGATATTTTAATAATTTTTTCATTATTAAATTGATTTAAAAATTCATTATCTTTATTTAAAATTAATTTTTTGCATTCATCCTTTTTTATGCAATGGTCAATAAGATATTTAAACTCATTTAATATTTTCTCTTTTGAACCAAACTCCTCAAGATGTTGAATTCCAATTGAAGTTATAATAAGAATATTTGGATTGATTAATTTAAGTAATCTTTTAAATCCACCAACTTCATTTTCAGCAATTTCCACAATAAATATCTCAGTTTCTTTTTTTAAATTTTCTCTTATGAATTTTGTAATACCCATTGCTGTATTATAACTTTCTGGGGTCATTACTGCTCTAAATTTATCTTTTATCAATTCGTATATAAAATATTTTGTACTTGTTTTTCCATAACTTCCTGTTACCCCTATAATAAAAGGTCTGTATTCTTTAATTATTTTTATTGCATGATTGAAATATCTATTGTTTATTATGATTTCAAGTGGCAAAATTATTGAATTTAATAAAGCGAGTGTAAAGGGCGTAATAAAAATAAAATAGACTATAATTGTATCTAATTTGTAAATAAATAAAAAAGTTGAGATTATAAAGAAAAATATTAAATTTAGAGAAAAAATTCTTATTAATCTTTTTGTAAAATTTAATTCCTTTTTTGAAAACTTTTTTCTTTTTTTATAGAGTTTTATATTATAA
The DNA here is from genome assembly GCA_030018355.1 of Caldisericia bacterium. Taxonomy (NCBI): domain Bacteria; kingdom Pseudomonadati; phylum Caldisericota; class Caldisericia; species Caldisericia bacterium. The sequence goes on from JASEFN010000006.1 coordinate 28,131, forward strand.
AAAAGAGATAGACATAATAAAAATGCTAAAATTATTTTTAAATAAAAAATGTTAAATTTTAAAAAAAGATTTATAGAAACTAAAATAATTGAAATAATTAAAAAAGCATCATCAAAAATATATTCTTGCTTTTTTCTCATCAATATATGTCTTAAATATTTTATATTGAAATACTCAAGAATTTGAAGAACTTGAAGATAAAATAGAATTCGAAATAAAAATATAAAAAATGATAATATTAAAAGAGTTAAATTAAGAATGTTATTTACTATATTCATTTATAACTTCTCCTAAAAAAGATTTTATTTCTGAAATAACTTTTATTAAATTATCAAGATATGGAAAATGCCCAGCATTTTTTATAATTACCAATTTAGAATTTTTAATATTTTTATTCATTATATACGCATGTCTTAATGGAAGTTCTTTATCGTTTTCACCCCAAAGTATAAGTGTTGGTGTTGAGATTTCTTTCATAATAGAAGTTAAATCTTCATTAACAATCTTTACAAGAGTATCTCTCATAACTCCATCAACGCTTTTATAATCTTTTGAGCCAAATGTTCCTCTTAATATTTTTAATATTTTCTCTCTTCTTTCACCTTTAAAGTTTTTTATTACTAAGTTTTTTAAAAATTTAAATGTTTTTTCTGTAAATTTTTGTTTTAAAGTTTTTGGATCTCTTATTCCAGCACTATCAATCAAAATAAGTGCTTTTAACTTGTCTTTTCTATCCTTTGCAATTCTTATTCCAATTCTTCCACCAAATGAGTGGCCTATAATAATATAATTTTTTAAATTTAAAAAATCTATAAATTTCAATATAAAATTTTTATAATCTTCACCATCAAAAGGTCTTTTGGGAATATCGCTTTTTCCAAAACCTGGAAAATCAAAATAAATAACTTTATATTCTTTTTCTAAATTCATACCAATTGGATAAAGAGAAAAAGAATTTCCACCCCAACCATGAAATAAAAGAATTGGCATTCCATCACCATGAATTTCATAATAGATATTTAAATTGTCTATATTAACAAACATAAATTCTTATTCCCTTTTTAAACTATTATAATTTTGAAGAAGAACATCCGTATCAATTGAAGTTATATTTTTATTTTTATCTTCAAAAACTTCAAAAGCAATATTAATTAAATTATCAATTAATTTATTAAAAGGTATACCAGATGCCTCCCATAAATAAAAAGATAGTGCACCAGGCATTGTGTTTATTTCATTTATATAAACTTTTTCAGTTTGAGAATCCATTAAAAAATCAACTCTTGCTATACCTTTACAATCAAGTGCTTTGAATGCCTTAACTGCTAAATTTTGGATCTCTTTTGTTTTATCTTCACTTAGTTCAGCAGGAATTATATGACCAGATGATTTAGTTTTTGAACTTCCCTTTGAAAAAAGTTTATATTTTGAATCATAATCAAGAAAAATTTTTGGTGTTTTTACCTCTTCTAATTTAGATGGTATTACTTCAATATTTCCCATTACAGAACAATTTATCTCTCTTAAGTTTTTAACACCCTCTTCAACAATTATTTTTGAATCATAATATTTTGCAATCTCCACTCCATATTCAATTTCTTCTCTTTTCTCTGCCCTTGTAATTCCAATGCTTGAGCCTAGATTAGCAGGTTTAACAAAAAGTGGATATTTAATTGTACTTTCTATTTTATTTAAAATTTCATCTTTATTTATTTCCCATTCATATCTTGTAAACCATAAATAGTTTACTATTGGTAAATTATTTGCTTTAAAAATTTCTTTCATTATTACTTTATCCATTCCGATAGAAGAAGCGAGAACTCCAGAACCTACATATGGAACATTCAACATTTCAAATATACCTTGCAATTTTCCATCTTCGCCATAGGTTCCATGAATTACACTAAATGCTATATCAATTGAAATTTTTCTATTTACTATTCCTTCAACTTCAAGCGTTAGTATATTGTCATTTGTTACTTTTATTCCTTTTATTTTTTGTGATATTTTTGGAATATTTGATAAATTTTTAAAACTTTCAATCTTTAAAAGTGAATCGCCTGTAAACCATTCACCCTTTTTTGAAATATAAATTGGAATTACCGAATATTTAGATTTATCAATTGCGTTATAAACTTGCATAGCAGTAATTATTGAAATTTCATGTTCAACTGATTTTGATCCAAAAAAAAGACCAACTCTCTTTTTCATAACTTAAATAATTTTAACATAATTTAATTATTGTTTATAATAAATTAAAGGAGGCAAAGATGGATATTGTGGAGATGTTAAAAAAGGGAATTCAGAGTGAAAATGAGGCTAAAAGATTTTATTATAAACTCTCCCTAAAGGTAATAGATAATAAGGCAAAAAGGAGATTAATAAAATTTTTTAAAGAAGAGGAAAAACATGAGTTGTCATTAAAGAAATTACTTAAAAAAAATTTTAATAAAGAATATAATGCTCAAGAAAGTTTCAAAGAAAATCCAGAATTTTTAAGTGTGGAAGAAGATTTAGGAAAAGATATTAAATCAGTGGATATTGTAAAAATTGCTATAAAATCTGAAATGAATGCTATTAAGTTTTATTCAAGTTTGTTAGATAAAATTAAAAATGGAAGAGATAGAAGAATTATGAATTCACTTATTAAAATGGAAAAAAGTCATGAAGAGTTATTAAGAAGAGAGTATGAGTTGTTAAAAAAAGAGGATTATTGGGCTAAACCTACAATGGAAAATTTAGGAGATTTAAGACTCTAAAAAATTAAATAAAAAGTTGTAAAATATTATTATATTAATTAAAATCTAATTTTGATAACTTTTATTTATTTAAGAGGAGAGATATATATGTTTACTATTGAAGAACAATTAAGAATTATTAAAAAAGGAACTCTTGAAATTATTAATGAAGAAGAGTTAATTGAGAAACTTAAAAAGAATAGACCTTTAAGAGTAAAATTAGGAGTGGATCCAACATCACCAGATATTCATCTTGGTCATACTGTTGTTTTAAATAAATTGAGAGATTTTCAAAATTTGGGTCATCAAGTTATTTTAATAATTGGTAATGGAACTGCTGTTATTGGAGATCCATCGGGAAGAGATAAAACTAGAGCATTCTTAACTCAAGAGGAAATTGAAAAAAATGCAAAGTACTATAGTGAACAAGCATTCAAAATTTTAGATAGAGAAAAAACAGAAATAAGATATAATGGTGATTGGCTTTTACCATTAACACTTAAAGATATTGTTTCACTTTCATCACATTTTACTGTTGCAAGAATTCTTGAAAGAGACGATTTCTTTAATAGATATAAACAAGGGAATGCAATTTATCTTCATGAACTACTTTATCCAGTTATGCAAGCATATGATTCCATAGTTATTGATGCAGATGTTGAATTGGGAGGAAGTGACCAAAAATTTAATCTTTTATGTGGAAGAGAACTTCAAAAAGAACTTGGAAAAGAACCTCAAATTGCAATTTTAATGCCAATTCTAAGAGGAATAGATGGTGTAAAAAGAATGGGTAAAAGTTTAAATAACTACATTGGAATAAATGAGCCTCCAAATGAAATGTTTGGAAAAATTATGAGTATTCCAGATCACTTAATTATTGAATATTTTGAACTTTTGACAAATATTGATCCTCAAGAAATAGAAAATATGAAAAAAGCAATGGAATTAGGTGAAAACCCAATGAAATATAAATTAAATTTAGCAAAAGAATTAGTTAAAAGATATCATTCAGAAGAAGATGCAATAAAAGCAGAAGAAAACTTTATAAAAATTTTTAGTAAAAAGGAGATACCAGAAGAAGTTGAAGTATATGAAGTTTATGAAAATGAAATTAATCTTCTTGAGTTTTTAAAAGAAAAAAAATTAATTCAATCTAAAAGTGAAGGAAGGCGACTTTTTGAACAAGGTGGAATATATGTTAATGGAGAAAGGTTTGATGATCCATCATTTATATTGAAAATTGATCAAGAAAAGATAATAAAAATTGGAAAAAGGAAATTTATAAAGGTGGTTAAAAAATGATTAAAGGTCCAAAAGGTGCACCAGATATATTACCAGAAAAAGTTGAAAAAATAAAAAAAGTAATAGATAAATTAAGAAATTTTGTTGAAAAGTTTGGTTATAGAGAGATTGTACTTCCTATTTTTGAACATTCTGAAATTTTTGAGAGAAGCGTTGGAGAAGAAACAGATATTGTTCAAAAAGAGATGTATACATTTTATGACAAAGGAGGAAGAAAACTCTGCTTAAGACCAGAGGGAACTGCTCAAGTTGTAAGATCATACCTTGAAAACAATTTAAAACAATTACCTCAACCTGTTAAACTATACTATTTTGGTCCAATGTTTAGATATGAAAAACCTCAAAAAGGGAGATTTAGAGAATTCTATCATTTTGGAATTGAAGCACTGGGAGAGGAAAGTCCAAATCTTGATGTAGAAGTAATTTATATTTCAATAAAAGCAATGGAAAATTTTGGATTAAAAGATCTTTCAATACAAATAAATTCAATTGGAGATATTGAAGAGAGAAAAGAGTATAAAAAAGTTCTAATTAACTACTTAAAAGATAAAGAAGGCGAACTTTGTGATGATTGTAAAAAAAGATTATACACAAATCCTCTTCGTGTACTTGATTGTAAAAATGAAAAATGTATAAAAGTAACAGAAAAATCTCCAAAAATTTTGGATTATATAAAAGGAGAAAGTAGGGAACACTTTGATAAAGTTTTAAAAAAATTAGATGAATTAAAAATAAATTATGAATTAAACCACAGATTAGTTAGAGGTCTTGATTATTATAATAGAACTGTTTTTGAAGTTATTTCAAAGGATCTTGGAGCACAAAATTCTATTTTAGGTGGTGGAAGATATGATTATCTTTCTTCTTTCATTGGAGGAGAGAAAGTTCCTGGAGTTGGTTTTGCAATTGGAGTTGAAAGATTAACTCTTGTTTTAGAGAGTAAAAATTTAATTGAAGATAGTAAAAGAAAAATAATTTCTATTTCACCATTAAGCAAAGAGTATTTAGAAGATGCTTTCAACTTTTATTTAGAACTTGGAAAAGATGGATTTAATGTTATCTTCCCATATAATTTTAAAAATTTAAAGGAGTCTATTTCATATTCTTTAAAAAGAAATGCAAATTTTATGATTATTTATGGTGGTGATGAATTAAAAGATGGTTTCTTAATTTTTAAGGATCTTGAAAAAGAAACCCAAACAAAAATAAAAATAGTTGATATAACTAATCTTTTAAAAGAGGTGGAAAATGCTTAGAACCGATTATTGTGGAGAAGTTACAGAAGAGAAAATTGGAAAAGAAGTTGTTTTATGTGGATGGGTAAAAACAATAAGAGATCTTGGTAGTTTAATATTTATTGAATTAAGAGATAGAACTGGATATGTTCAGATTGTTGTTGATAATAGAAATAAAGACAATTTTGAAAAAGCAAAGAAATTAGGAAATGAATATGTTATTAAAGTTAAAGGAATTGTAAGAGAAAGACCAAAAGAAAATATTAATGAAAAAATTAAAACTGGCAAAATAGAAGTTGAGTGTAACGAAATTGAAATAATAAATGAATCCCTCCCTCTTCCTTTTGATCTTGAATCAAGAGAAGAAATAAATGAACTTTTGAGATTGAAATATAGATTTCTTGATTTTAGAAGAGAAGAGATGAAAAATAATCTTTACATAAGATTTAAAACAACAAACCTTATTAGAAATTTCTTAAATGAAGAAGGATTTTGGGAGGTTGAGACTCCAATTTTAACAAAAAGTACACCAGAAGGTGCGAGAGATTTTCTTGTTCCATCAAGAATAAACCCTGGAAAATTTTATGCATTACCTCAATCTCCACAACTTTTCAAACAAATTTTAATGATTTCAGGTATAGATAAATATTATCAAATTGCAAGATGTTTCAGAGACGAAGATTTAAGGGCCGATAGACAACCTGAATTTACACAAGTTGATATAGAAATGTCATTTATAGATGAATCTGATATTATGAATTTAATTGACAGAATGTTTAAGAAATTGTTTAATGAAATTCTTGGTGAAGAATTAGAAATTCCAATTCCTAAAATGAGTTTCAATGATGCTCTTAATTTATATGGAAGCGACAAACCAGATTTAAGATTTGATTTAAAAATTGAAGATTTTACAGATATCTTTAGTGAATCTCAGTTCAAAATAATAAGGGAGGGAGTTATAAAAGGAAATAGAGTTAAGGGATTTATTATAAAAGATAAAATAGTTTCAAGAAAAGAAAAAGATGAAATTGAAAATATTGTTAAAGAATCAGATCTTTCTGGAGTAATATTTTTTAATATAGATAAAAAAATAAGTTCTCCACTCAATAATTACATAAATGAGAAAGAGACAATAAAGTTAAGAAAAATAATCAATGAAAATGATACGCTTCTTTTATTTATAGGTGATGGTGAAGAGTTTTTAACAAATCTTGGAAGAGTTAGAATTTTTTTAGGCAACAAATACAATTTAATAAATAAGAAAATACATAAACTTTTATGGGTTACAGACTTTCCTCTTTTTGAATGGAATAAAGAAGAAAATAGATGGGATTCAAGACATCACCCATTTACATCTCCAAAACCTGAACATATAGAACTTCTTGATAAGGATCCATCAAAAGTACTTGCAAGAGCATATGATTTTGTAATGGATGGCTTTGAAATTGGTGGAGGAAGTATAAGAATTCATAATATTAATTTACAAATGAAAATCTTTAAACTTTTAGGATATTCTGAAAAAGAAGTTGAAGACAGATTTGATTTCTTTTTAAACGCATTAAAATATGGAGCACCTATTCATGGAGGTATTGCACTTGGACTTGATAGAATAGTTATGATTTTTGTAAATGGAGAGAGTTTAAGAGATGTTATTCCATTTCCAAAAACTCAAAAAGGGACTTGCCTTCTCACAAATGCACCTTCTGATGTAAGTGAAAAACAATTAAAAGAATTGAAAATAAAAATTGAAGATCAAAATTGATATAATTAAATTGTGAATTTAATTGTTACACATTCAACAGCAGATTTTGATGCTTTAGCATCCCTCGTATTAGCAGGGAAGATATTTCCTAATTCTATTTGTCTTATACCTTCATTTTCATCTTCTGTTTACTCTTTTTTCTCTTTATATGGAAATCTTTTTGAAAATTTAAAGAATCTCAAAGATATAGATTTAAACAAAATAGATAGAGTAATTATGGTTGATACACAATATCCAGAGAGAGTTACTGGTTTAACAGAATTTATTCAAAATCACAAAAATATTTTAATTATTGATCATCACTACCCAGATGAAGAAGTTAAATTAAATGCAAAGAGAATTACAAAAGAGGTTGGCGCAACTACATCAATTTTGATTCATATGCTTAAAAATAAAAAGAAAATAGATATAAAATCTATTGAAGCAACTCTCTTTGCGTTAGGTATTTATGAGGATACTGGCAACCTTCTTTTTATTACTACAAAGCCCTATGATATTGAAGCCTTAAATTACATTTTTAAATATGATGTTGATTTAAAGATAGTCTCAAAATATCTTATAACATATTTAACAGAACAACAAAAAATAATTTTTGAAAAAATACTTTCTAATCTAAATGTTGAAAATATTAATGGATATAAAATTGGAATATCAAAAGTAAAAATTCCTGAATATACTGAAGGAGTTGGTTTTCTTGTTCATAAAGTTTTAGAATTACTTGATCTAGACGCAGTTTTTTCAATATTAATTATGAATAAAAAAACAGTTTTAATTGGAAGAAGTAGAAGCGAAGAAGTAAATGTAAAAAAGATAGTTGAAAATTTCGGAGGAGCAGGCCATAAAACTGCCGCGTCTGCAAATTTTAATACAATTAAAAATTCGAGAATTTATCAGAAGTTGATAAGGGCTATAAAAGAGAATGTAAAGATTAAAATACTTGCAAAAGATATTATGAGTTCACCTGTTAAAACTGTAGATCAAGATGCAAGTTTAGAAGAAGCCAAAAATATAATGTTAAGATACAACTATTCAGGTTTACCTGTTGTTAATAAAAAGGGCAAAATAATAGGAATTATAACAAGAAGCGAAATTTCAAAAGTAGAACTTTTAGGACTTACAAATCTTAAAGTTAAAGATTTTATGATTGAAAAATATTATTTTGTATCACCTGATACTCCAATTGATGAAGTTGAAAAAATAATGGTTGAGAGAAATATCGGAAGAATATCTGTTGTTGTTAAAGGAAAAGTTGTTGGAATTATAACAAGAAGTGATATTTTAAGAGGATTATATCTTAAAAATGAGGATAGTTTTTCACCAATTGAACAAGAAAAAGTTTTAAAACTAATTAATAAAATAATATCTAAAAAAACAATTAAATTACTTAAAAAAATTGGTGAACTTTCGAATAAACTAAACGAAAGAGCCTATGTTGTTGGTGGGTTTGTAAGAGATCTATTTTTAAACAAAGAAACAAAAGATATAGATATTGTTGTTGAAGGTGATTCAATTTTACTTGCTCAAGAAATAAAAAAAGAAATGAACGTAAACATTCATATTTACCCAGATTTTAAAACATGCACTATAAATTTCCCTGATGGTTTAAGAATTGATATAGCATCTTCAAGAAGAGAATATTATAAAGAACCAGCATCTTTACCAAAAGTTGAAATAAGTCATAGTTTAAGAGAAGATCTATTAAGAAGAGATTTTACAATTAATACTTTAGCAATCTCCATAAATAAAAACTCTTTTGGGAAATTAATTGATCTTCTTGGTGGATATAAAGATCTTAAAGATAAAAAAATTAGAGTTTTACATAAATTAAGTTTTATTGATGATCCTTCAAGAATTATGAGAGCAATAAGATATTCAACAAAATTAAAATTTAAAATAGAAAAAGAGACCAAAAATTTAATAATTAGCACCCTTAAGACAGGTCTTTTTACAGACGCAAGAAATACAAGAATAAAAGATGAGTTATTTTTGATATTGGGAGATAAAGATACAGTTATTAATGGTCTCAAAATTATGAAGAAATTAGGTGTTCTTAAAATGATCCATAGAAAACTTGAGTTAAATAAAGATACTTTAAGTTTAATTGAAAAAAGTAGTAAATTGATAGATGAACTAGTTAAAAGAAATGAGGAGATTAAAAGAGATGAAGCAAACTTCTTTTTATTAATAACAGAATTAAATTATGTAAATAGAAAAGAGTTAATAGAGAGATGGAATCTTAAAAGAGATTTTATAAAAGATGAAAATTATTATATCGAAATAAGAGAAAATTTAAAAGATGCTAACACAAATTATGAAGTTTATACTCTACTAAAGAATTTATCTATTTATGAGTTGATTTATCTTTCTAATTTTAAAGAAATTGAAGATAAGGTAAAAAATTATTTATTTAATTTAAAAAATTTAAAATTAAGAATAACTGGAAAAGATTTAATAAAATTAGGTTTTAAACCATCTGTTGAATTTAGAGAAATTTTTGAATATATAAGAAAAGAACTTCTTGAAGGAAAAATTAAAACTTATGAAGATGAAATTAATTTCGCTAAAAAATTGTTAGAAATGAAAGGAGAAAAAGTATGTTAAACAATTTATTAGAAATACTTTTTTTATTACCAAGTATAATAATAGCAATTATATTTCATGAAGTGGCTCATGGATATATTGCTTATAAACTTGGAGATGAGACTCCAAAAGAGTACGGAAGATTAACCCTTGATCCAACAAAACATATTGATTTATTTGGAACAATCCTCCTTCCTGTATTACTTCTTTTAAGTTCAAATTTTAAAATTGCATTTGGTTGGGCAAAGCCTGTTCCAATAAACTTTTATAGATTTAGAAACATCAGAAGAGATCTTGTTTTTGTTTCAATTGCAGGACCCTTAACAAATATAATTCTTGCAATAATTTTTAGTATTATTTTTAAATTAGTTGTTTTACCATTTCCAAAAATATCAACATCATATATTTCTATATTTGTTCAATATAGTGTATTAATAAATTTAATTCTTGCATTTTTTAATCTGATTCCTATACCACCTCTTGATGGTTCAAGAATACTCTATAGTATTATTTTTAAATACCCACAAGATGCATTAAAAAATAGAAATTTAGAAATTTATGGATCGCTTATTTTAATAGTTTTACTATTTTTTGGTATAATTGGAAAAATTTTATCTCCTTTAATTATAAGAGTTTCTCATTTTTTGTTATGGTGAACACTTTAAATCAAATAAAAGAAAATAGAGCAGTTTTAATAGGTTTTATAAAAAATGAAATTAATGAATTTTTACCAGAAGAAACTCTTAATGAACTTGAACTTCTTACAGAAACATTAGGACTAAAGGTTACTTACAAAATTTTGAAAAGATTAAGAGAGATAAATCCAAAATATTATATTGGAAAAGGAGCATTAGAAGAAATCAAACTTATTGCACAAAAAGAAAATGCAAAATATCTTATTTTTGATGAGACATTATCTTATTCTCAAATTAAAAATATCTCTGAATACACAAATTTATATGTTCTTGATAGACCTCATTTGATAATTGAAATATTTGAGAAAAGAGCAAAAACAAATGAAGCAAAAATTCAAGTTGAACTTGCTCGACTAAAAATGGAACTTCCAGCAATAATTGGAATTGGTAAAAGTTTAGATCAACAAATGGGAATTGTTGGTATAAGAGCAGGAAGAGGTGAAAAACTTATTGAATTGAAAAGAAGAGCAATTGAGAGAAGAATAAATAATCTAAATAAAGAACTTAAAAAAATAGAAAAAAGAAGGGAAATTAGAAGAAAATTAAGAGAGAAATCTCAAATTCCAGTAGTCTCAATTGTTGGATATACAAATTCTGGAAAATCGACTCTTTTTAATGCATTAACAAATGAAGAAACTTATACTGAAAATATGTTATTTGCAACCTTAGACACTTTAGTAAGAAAAGCATATTTAAAAAAATATGATAAAGAGATTCTTGTAATAGATACTGTTGGATTTATTCAAAAATTACCACCTTTACTTATATCATCGTTTAAATCAACACTTGAAGAGATAAATTACTCAGATCTTATAATTCATCTTATTGATGCTTCATCTCCATCTTTTAAAAAACACATGATTTCTGTTAAAGAAATTTTGGATGAAATTTTATATAAAGAGATTAAAATTTTAAATGTTTATAATAAAATTGATCTTTTAAATGAATATCAAATTGAAAGAATAAAAAAAGAAGATGAAACTGGGATATTAATTTCAGCATTAAAAAAAATAAATATAGATGAACTTAAAGATAAAATTGGATATGAACTTTTTGAGAGAGCAGATATTTTAAAATATTAATTTTTATCCTTTGAGTGGGGATGAAAATTTTCATAAATTTTCTTGAGATTTTCTTTTGTTAGATGAGTATATATTTGAGTTGTAGAAAGTTTTGAATGACCTAATAATTCTTGAACAACTCTTAAATCTGCTCCATTTGTAAGAAGATGTGTTGCAAAAGTGTGTCTTAATGTATGGGGTGTAACTTTTTTATAAGGCACAACTTTTTTTGCATATTTTTCTACAATTAACCTTATTCCCTTGTCTGTTAAAGGCATCCCATTTCTATTAATAAATAAAACATTTGAGTTCTTTTTCCTTCTTTTAAGATATTCATTTATCATTTCTTTCAATTCTTGTGTTATAAAAATAACTCTCTCTTTTTTACCTTTTCCTGTTATAATAACCTCTCCTTTATCAAGATCAAGTTGAGATAATTTTAAACTTATAATTTCAGAAACCCTCATTCCAGTTGAATATAAAAATGTTAAAATTAATTTATCTCTAAAACCTAATAATGTTTTATCATTCGGTGAATTTAATAATTTCATAACTTCTTCTTCTGTTAAAAAGGTTGGAAGTTTTTTATCTACTTTTGGTAATTCTAATGTTATTAAAGGATTTTTATCTATTACTCCATCTTTAAGTAAAAATTTATAAAAACTTCTAATTGAAGAAATTTTTCTTGATATTGATTTTTTATCTAACCCTTTCTCCTTTAATTCTATCAAGAAACTCCTTAAAGAGTTTCTTGATATGGTTTTATAATCAAAATTATTTTTTTTAACAAATTCATAAAAATCAAGCAAATCTCTTTTGTATGCTCTAAGAGTGTGTTTTGAAGAATTTTTAAGTTTTTCCATATAAACTAGAAAATCATTTATCTTCTCTTTCAATTTTCATCTCCTTTATATAAAAAATCGAAAATAATAACATTAAAGTTAATATAGTAAAAAATATAATTCTATAAAATGCTCTAATAAAAAATTCAATTGGTAATAAAACAATTAATCTATCTTTCTCAGGATCAAGTAACCAATATTCATTTTTAAAAAATATTTTATGAAAAAAAGTAAAAGATTTATCAAATGAAAATAAAAGAATAACAAAAATTAATATGCCTACTGGAATTAGAGAATAAAGAAAAATATTTGGTAAATCATTTTTTCTAATTAATAAAAAAATTAAGATTAAAAAAAATGTTGTTATATATATTACATAATTAAATATTTTTTTAACATCTTCCATATGTATTATTTCTTTTTCATTAAAAAAATTTTTAAAACCAGGAATTTCAAGATTTTCTCTTTTTCCAATAAGATATTCAGGTATAACTTGTGCAGCATACCTAATAAATTTTGGATCAATTTTTAATTCAATTTCAGGTTTATACCTTTGAAATTCAGACATGTAATAATTTTTAGAAAAAGCAATTATTAGGGTGAAAATAAGAAGAAGTGTTATTGGAATTAATATAATTAAAATAACTTTTCTCACTTTCTAAAAATTAAGTTAAGAATAATTGTTAAAATAATTGAAAGTAGGATCATAGATACAATAGGAATATAAATTACTAAATTCTTTTTTCTAATAACTATATCTCCTGGAAGTTTAAATAGAGGTAATTTATCACTAAAATATGAAATTATTCCAATTAATAAAATTATAATACCAAATATTATTAAAATTTTTGAAAACTCTTTTATCATCTTCCACCTCCGAACCTTTCAATTTCCGAAAATATACATCCACAATATTTTTGTCTATATAAATTATAATCTTTAGATAGTTTAACTCCATCAGCATATCTTTCTCTTAAATCAAAATATATAAAGTTTAAATCATAATTTTTTGCTAATAATTCTCCTATAGTTTTAATGATATCATGCTTTTGATAAGGCGAGTAAAGCATTGTTGTTGTAAAATTCTTAATATTCAACTCTTTAGAAATAATTGCTGCTTGATTTAATCTTAGTTGATAACAAAATTTACATCTATCTTCAAAATTTTTTGTGATATTCATAAAATAATCTTTATACTCATATTTTGCAACTATATAATTTATTTTCTGATTTTCAGCAAAACTTTTGAATGAATTTAATCTTTCAAGGTACTCTTTATAAGGATGGATATTTGGATTATAGAAAAAAAGAGTAATCTCATAATCTTTTTTAAACTTATCAATTACTAAAATTGAACATGGTGCGCAACATGTATGAATTAATATACTTTCCATCTAAAACATAGTCCTCTTTTTAATTGTTAGATATTTATATGCATTTTCTGTTGCAACTCTTCCACGAGGAGTTCTTTCTATAAAATTAATCTGAAGAAGATATGGTTCATATATATCTTCAATTGTATCTTTATCTTCATTTAAAACTGCACAAAGAGTTTCAATTCCTGTTGGCCCTCCATTAAATTTTTCAATTAAAGTTGTTACAAGTTTTCTATCTTGCGGAGTTAAACCAAACTCATCAATGCCTAAAGAGTTAAATGTCTCAATTAAAATATTTTTATCAATAATTCCTTTGTTTTTTATCTCAGAAAAATCTCTAACTCTTTTTAAAATTCTAATTGCAACACGAGGAGTTCCTCTTGATCTTTTTGCAATTTCAATTGCATCATCTTCTTTTATGTCTATTTTTAAATATTTTGCTGCTCTAAAAATAATTTTTACAAGAGAGTCAATATTATAAAAATCGAGTTTTAATACTATTCCAAATCTTTCTCTTAACGGTGATGTTAACATTCCTGCTCTTGTTGTAGAGCCTATTAGTGTAAATGGTTCTAAATTTATTGTTAAAGTTTTTGCAGATGGCCCTTTTCCATAAACAATGTGAAGTTTATAATCTTCCATTGCTGGATAAAGAGTCTCTTCTACTGAATGAGGAATTCTATGAATTTCATCAATAAAAAATATAGAACCTTTTTTTAAAGATGTTAAAATTGCTGCAACATCTCCTGGCTTTTCAAGTGATGGACCTGTAACTTGCTTTAAATCTCTATTCATCTCTTTTGCAATTACATAAGCAAGCGTAGTTTTTCCAATTCCTGGAGGTCCATAAAGTAAAATATGATCAATTGGTTCGCCTCTTTTTTTCGCTGCATCGAGAAAAACTTTAAGATTGTCTTTTACTTTTTCTTGACCAATATATTCATCAAGAGATTCTGGCCTCAAATTGAATTCTCTAAACTCTTCACTCATTTTTTATCACCTTTAAAATCTCTTTTACATAATCTTCAAGAGATATTTTATCATATGAATTAACCTTTCTTATTGCTTCAATAATTTCGTCTTTTTCAAAACCAAGAGACATTAAAATTTTAATAGCATCCAAAGTTTTTTTATCCTTTACCTTTAAAGCCTCTATTTCTTCACTTAAAAATTCATATATTTCTTCAAGTATCTTTTTTCTTACTCCCTTTACAAGAAGTGGTTCTCCCTTTTTTATTCTTTCATATATTTCATCAATTGTATAAAATTTAAAAATTTGTAAGAGAGATTTTGGACCAACTTGAGGAAGTTTTATTAATTTTTCAAAAAGATTAACTTCCTCAAAAGTTAAAAATCCATAAAGATTTATCTCCTTTTCAGATATAAAAAGAGAAGTATAAATTTCATTTTTTATTTTTTCAGGATATGGAACAAAAATTTTAAAACCAATTCCACCTTTTGTTAAAAAAATAATAAAATCTTCTTCTCTTTTTAAAACTTCGCCATTAAGATATGAGATCACTTTTTTCTCTTAAAGACTTTAAATTTATAAATGATGTTGCAAGTGCGATTGCATCAACTGTATCATCTTCTTTTATTTCTATGTTATACAAAATTTTAACCATCTTTTTCATATTATTTTTTTTAGAACCCCCAAAACCTGTAAAATATAATTTAACATTACTTGGATTTAATTCATAAACTTTAGATTTAAACTCCCCTGCAATTAATAATATTACTCCTTTTACTTCTCCAATTTTTATAGCAGTTTTAATATTTTTTTTAAAATAGATATTTTCAATGACTGTATATGTAGGATAATAGTTTTTATAAATATTTTTTAAACTGTTATAAACTTTTAATAATCTCTCTTCTTCGTTTAATTCTTTTTCAGTTTTTATTAAACCAAAATCAATTAGATTTGGTGGATCTTTATCTTCAATTATTGCCCATCCAAGATTAGAAAGCCCAGGATCAATTCCCAAAACATACATTTATTTTAGTGTGAGTGCTATTCTTTCCATTTCTTCTTCTGAGATATCGAAGTTAGAATAAACTTTTTGGACATCATCATGCTCTTCAAGTTCATTTATAAGTTTCAATAGTTGTTCTGCCTTTTCTCCTTCAACTTTAACACTATTTTTAGGAATCATTGTAAAATCTGATGATAGAACTTTAATTCCATTTTCCTCAAGTTTTGTTTTTATTCTGAATAAATCTTGAGGGGATGTATAAACAAAAATGTCATCTCCATCTCTTTTGACATCTTCTGCACCTAATTCTGCTGCAAGAAGAAGTAGTTCATCATCTGAAAGAGGTTTTGGGTCAACTTTTATTTCTCCCTTTCTTTCAAACATCCATGAAACACAACCACTTTCACCTAAACTTCCACCATGTTCATTAAAAATTTTTCTAATTTCTGCTGTAGTTCTATTTCTGTTGTCTGTAGAAGCCTCTATGTATATTGCAACACTTCCTGGGCCATAACCTTCATATGTAATCTCTTCATATTTTTCACCCTCAATTTCACCAGTTCCTCTCTGAATTGCTTTTTTAATATTTTCAGAAGGCATATTAGCTTCTTTAGCTCTTTCAATTGCAAGTCTAAGTCTTGGGTTTGTTTCAGGATCTCCACCACCTTGCCTTGCTGCAATTGTTATCTCCCTTATTAACTTTGAAAATATTTTTCCTCTTTTTTTATCTTCTGCTGTTTTTTTGGCTGCTATATTATGCCATTTTGAATGTCCAGACATAACTTACCTCCTTTTTAATATTATATCAATAAACATCTTATGAATTCTAATATCATCTGTTAATTCAGGGTGAAAAGAGGAACCTAAAATATTTCCTTCTTTTACTAAAACTGGTCCTTCATCAACAGATGAAAGGACTTCAACACCATTTCCAACTTCACTTACAACTGGTGCTCTTATAAAAACTCCTTTAAATGGTTTATCAAAACCTTTTACATCTAAATCTATTTCCATGCTCTCTCTTTGACTTCCAAAAGCATTTCTTCTTATTACTACATTTAAAACTTCTAAAAGTGGTTGATTATAGTTTTGTTCAATTTTTTTTGATAAAAGAATAAGACCAGCACAAGTTCCAAAAACAGGAAATCCATTCTTTATCTTCTCTTTAAGAAATTCTTTTATTTCATATCTTTCTAATAATTTTCCGATAGTTGTAGATTCTCCGCCTGGAATTATTAATCCATTTACTTTATCAAGATCTTCTCTTTTTTTAACAAGATATGGTTCAACAAAATCAAATTTTTTTAAAAATTCATAATGCTCAATAAATGCACCTTGGAGAGCCAAAACTCCTACTCTTACCATCCTCTTCTTTCATACCTCTCTTCCTCTTTAAGTGTTCTTATATCAATACCGATCATTGGTTCACCAAGATCTTTTGATATTTCAGCAAGAATATATGGGTCATCAAAATATGTTACAGCATCAACTATTGCTTTTGCTCTTTTTTGCGGGTTTTTAGATTTAAAAATTCCTGAACCCACAAAAACTCCATCTGCACCTAATTGCATCATAAGTGCTGCATCTGCAGGAGTTGCAATTCCACCTGCTGCAAAATTTACTACTGGCAACCTTTTTAATTTTTTAACTTCTAAAACAAGTTCATATGGTGCTCCTAAATTTTTTGCTTCAGCATATAACTCTTCATCTGACATTGATGATATTTTTCTTATTTCATCCATAATTTTTCTCATATGTCTTACTGCCTCAACGACATTTCCAGTTCCTGCTTCACCTTTTGTTCTTATCATGCTAGCACCTTCATTTATTCTTCTTAATGCTTCTCCAAGATCTCTTGCACCACATACAAATGGCACTTTAAATTTCCATTTATCTATATGATGTTCTTCATCAGCAGGAGTTAAAACTTCACTCTCATCTATAAAATCAACTCCAAGTGCCTCAAGTATCTGTGCTTCAACAAAATGCCCAATTCTAACTTTTGCCATTACAGGAATTGTTACTGCATTTTTAATTTTTTCAATAATGACTGGATCTGCCATTCTTGCAACTCCACCTTCTTTTCTTATATCTGCAGGAACTCTCTCAAGAGCCATAACAGCAACTGCACCTGCTTCTTCAGCAATTTTTGCTTGTTCTTCATTAGTAACATCCATAATAACTCCACCTTTTAGCATCTGTGCTAAGCCTCTTTTCACCTTTATTGTTCCATATTCTCTCATTCTAAAACCTCCAAAAAATATTTTACCATCTTATTTATTTTAAATCAATTAATTATAGAGATTTAAAAAGTTAAAATAATCTATCAATTTTAATTTTTTGATATATTAGATCTAAATAGTCTACAAAAATTCTATTAAAATTTCTTATATTTTTCCTAATGGCATTAGATATAATGGAAATTCATCTTCTTCTAATTTTAAAATTTCTTTAACTTCTTCATCATAAAATGCACCAATTGCAACAGTTCCAATATTTAAGGATGTAGCCATAAGATAAATATTTTGAGATGAATGGCCTGCTTCCATATGAATATATCTTATTCCTCTTTCGTCATATCTTCTTGTTGTTATCCTATTTATTGATGTAATAATAATTATTGCAGCACTTTTTCTTATAGATGATTGATTAAGACAGGCCCTTGTGAGTTGATTTATAATATTAGTGTTAAAAATTTTTATTAATAAATGATTTTCATAATCATAAAAATATAAACCCAACTCTAATCCATTTACTTTTTTTGAATAAAGATAGAATCTAAGAGGATAAAGAGCACCTGCAGAAGGAATTTTTGAAGCAGAATAAAGTAAATTTGAAATTTCTTGAAGTTCAAGGGGTTCGTCTTTATATTCTCTAATAGATTTTCTTTTTTTAATTGCATTTAATAAGGTAAAATTATTATCTTGTGGATCAGGTAAAAAAATTTTTTCCATATTTATTCAAAATTATAAAAATTCAATGTAAAATCATTTACTCTTCTCATTTCATCAATTGCAATTATATTTATTTGTTCATTTATAATTTTGTAATCAGGATAAGTTGAAATTATAAAACCTGAAATTTTTAAATTTGTTTTTTCAATACTAAATGAATATTTTATGTAATTAAAATCAGATGAAAGATAAGAATTTTTTAAATTTTGAGGAAGACTTTTTATAAATTCAATTGAGTTTGAAATCAAATCTAAAATTATTGGAAAATAATCAATTGATTCATTAGGGATTTCTTTATCGTTATAATAAAATTTGCCATTTTCTTTTTTTATTTCGATATCTTTAGTTAATAGGGGAGATGATATTTTAAAATAACCATTTTTAATATCACAATAGAGATTAAAATTTTCTTTTTTTCCATTAAGGTTTCCTAAAAATTGAACATTGAAAGTTTTTGAATTAATAATTTTATCAATAATTTTATTTAATATTTCATCCTTTTTTGAATTTAGAGAAAATAGTTTTATTTCAACATAATTATCATCTTTGTTTTCTACATCAATTTCATTTGGAATATAGTTTTCTTTAAAAACAAAAATTTTAAATTTATCATTATATCTTTTTAAAACCAATTCGCCATTTTCATTGGTGAAATATTCTTGATTATCTATTAAAACTCTTGCATTAGAAATTCTATTTCCAAATTCATCTAATACTGAAATTTTTATATTTTTTTCTGTTTTATTACAGGAATAGGAAAAAATTAATGTAAAAAGTATAATAAGAAAGAACACTTTTTTCATGATTCAAGATCAATTGCTTTAGCATCTACCCATATGCTTTCAAGGTTATAATATATTCTTTTTATTGGGTTAAAAATGTGAATCATGATATCGCCGTAATCCATAATAATCCAAGTTCCTTCATCGCTTCCATCAATTTTGCTTGGGAGCCTTTTTGCCTCTTTTTTCATTTTCATATAAATATTATCCATAATTGCTTTTGCTTGAATATCAGTATCTGCAGAACAAATAAATAGATAATCAAAAAGATATGTTAATTTTCTTGTGTCAAGACATAATATTTCATCACCCTTTTTTTCTTTTATTGCTTCATAAATTAATTTTAATACTCTATTTTTTCTTTTTCCTGCCATGGATCCTCTTCTTTATATAAATTATTTTTATAAATATAATCTTCAACTTCCTTTGGCACCAAATATTTTATTGTATACCCCTTTTTAATTCTCTCTCTTATTAATGTTGAAGAAATAGATAATGCTGGAACTTGAAGAGGAAAAACTTTATCAATACACTTTTCACCAATTTTAATTAATTTTTCTCTTAATCTTTTTAAACTATATCCAGGTCGAGTCGCAGCAATAAAATAGCACATTTGAAGAAGTTCTTTTGGATTTTTCCATGTTAAAATACTTAAAACAGCATCTGCACCAGTTATAAAATAAAGATCATATTTATCTTCTGGATAAATTTCTCTCAACTCTTTAATAGTATCATATGTATAACATTTCCCTTTTCTATCAATTTCTATTCTTGATACATAAAAGTATGGATTTGAGACAGTTGCAAGTAGAGTCATAACAAATCTTCTTTCTGGATCAAGAAGTTTTATTCTTTTTTTATAACCTGGAATTCCAACAGGTATAAAAATAACTTTTTTAAGGTTAAATTTAACTCTTGCCTCTTCTGCTACAACAAGATGTCCTATGTGAATTGGATTAAAAGAACCTCCCATTATACCAATTGCTTCTTTATTCATAATATTTAAACTCAATACCTCCTATAATAACTCTATCTCCATTTTTTATTCCATGTTTTTTTAATTCTTCTTCAATTAAATATTTTTTCGAAATCTCCTGCAATTTTTTAAAACCATATTGAGAGTCAAGATCAATTCCTTTTATTACTCTTTCTAACTCTTCACTTTCTATAATAAATCTATTACCTTCTTTTCTTATTTTAATTTTAAATTCTTTTTTCAAATCTTTTAATGTATATCTTTTTTCTATAACAATTTTCTCAAAAGTTCTTTTTATTTTTACTTTACCAATTCTTTCAATCAGTTCTTTTATTCCAATGTTATTTATTGCAGAAACTTTTATTGTATCTATATTTTTTTCTTTAAAATAATTTTCTACTTCATCTAAATTATATGTGGGTAAATCGATTTTTGATAAAACAATAAAATATTCTTTGTTCAAAATCTCTTTATTATAATTTTCTATCTCAATTTTTAAATTTTCAAATTGAACTATTGGATTTGGAGAATTTAAACTTGAATCAAGAACAAATATTAAAAAGTATGTCCTTTCAATATGTCTTAAAAATTCTAAACCTAATCCTTTACCTTGAGAAGCACCATCTATAATTCCTGGTAAATCTACAATAGTTATACTTTTTTTATCATCAACTCTTACCTCTCCTATAACTGGCGTAAGAGTTGTAAATGGATATGGAGCAATTTTTGGTTTAGCATTGCTTATTTTTGATAAAATTGTAGATTTTCCAACATTAGGATATCCAATAAGTCCCCCATCAGCTATAATTTTTAATTCAAGTAATATCCTTTTTTCTTCACCCTTTTCTCCTAATTCTCTAATTCTCGGCGCTCTATCTGTTGGTGTTACAAAACTTGCATTACCTCTTCCACCCTTTCCTCCTCTACATACAACGACTTCCTCTCCATCTTCTGTGAGATCTTTAATTAAATCACCTGTTTCTAAATCCCAAACAAGAGTTCCCGGAGGAACTTCAATTATTAAATTTTCTCCATCTTTGCCTTTTTTATTATCTCCCTCACCATTTTTTCCATCTTCTGCTCTAAATATGTTTTTATATTTAAATTTTGTTAATGTGTTAAGATGTGAATTTACTTTTAAAATAATATCTCCACCTTTTCCACCATCTCCACCAGATGGCCCACCATATGGAACATATTTTTCCCTTCTAAATGCTATTACTCCATCTCCCCCATCTCCTGCTTTACAATAAATCTCTGCTAAATCAAATGAATATTTTTTACTGTAATTCTTTGGGATAGACACTTACTCTTTTTCTTCCTCTTTTAACTTCAAATTTAACAACCCCTTCTATCCTTGACAAAATTGAATAGTCACTTGCAAGTAATGTATTTAAACCTGGTAAAATTTTTGTTCCTCTTTGTCTTACAATAATTGTTCCAGGTTTAACTAATTCACCTTCATAATATTTTATTCCAAGATATTTTGGATTTGAATCTCTTCCGTTTTTTGCTCTACCACCACTTTTTTTATGAGCCATTTTTAACCTCCTATCTCTATTCTTTCAACTTTAAGAATTGTTTTTGGTTGTCTATGTCCTAACATTCTTTTATGGGTTGTTTTTGCGTGATAAAAGAAAACTTTAATTTTCCTTTCTCTTATCTGATTTGTAATTTTACAATAAACTCTTGCATTTTTAACATAAGGTGTACCTACTATAATTTCTCCGTCTTTTTTCACAAAAAGAACATTGTCAATAAACACTTCACTTCCAATATCACCTTTAATTTTTTCTACTCTAATAGAATCATTCTCCTTAACAAGATACTGTTTTCCACCAATTTCAACTATTGCAAACACCTATAACCTCCTAAAATTCAATATAACTTTTGAACTTATACTTTATACCAAAAAAATAGATTTAAATCAAGTAGTTTTGTATTTCTTGATAAGAAAAACCAAATGGTCTTAAAAGTTTTTCAATGTAGTCTAAACTTAATTCTTTTCCTTTAAATTTCATAAAATATTTTATAATTTCTATAAAAATTTTTAAAAATTTTTCTTTATCCTCGTTGTATAACTTCTCAATAAATACACCAAAAGTATCAGGGGATAATTCTCCTTTTCCTCTAAATGAAAAAAGTAAGAAACTCATATTATTTATATAATCCTCAATTGAAGTCCATAATTCTAAAAGGTTTAATTCCTTTAAATCTTCTTTAAAATTTTTTGATGAAAGATAATCTTTTAGCCCATCTTTAATTAGAGTATTTATAAGATTTAAAATTTTTTTGTTCTGTATTAAATTCATAAATTCACCCCAAAATTTGAGTTTGAAATTTTACTTATAAACTCATTCCATTTATCAATTGATACTATTCCACCAGTTGCTCTTTCATGACCAAAACCAAGATCTTCTTCAATTGAAGGCTCAAGAAAATTTCTTAAAAATTCTAATAAGGAAATATTAAGAGATGTCCTCATAGAAAAACTAACTTTGTTTTCGATATAACCAAAATTTGCACATATAACAATGTATTTATCTAAAATATTTTTCCAGATTTGAGCAATTATTGGATGAATTAAGTTTTCAGAATTAATTTCAATTATTGCAATTTGTTTTATAAACTTTGGTTTTACCCTTTTCCAATTGTCAATATCTTTTTTAATAATCTCTTTATACTCTTCTAATTTCTTTTTATAATCTGAATTAGATAATAAATCTAACAAACTTTCAGATTCAATTAAATATTTAAATGAAAGATCAATATTAAACTCCTTTACCCTTCTTGCTGAATTGATAAGTGATGAAATATATGAGATCTCCTTTTTTTTATATTTTTTAAATAATTCCTTAATTAAAGGAGCATCTGTATCAGTACCATAATCACCAACTTCTCCTATTAATCCAATATAATCTTTTGGATTTAAATTCATATAATGAAATAATAAAAATGCAAGATATGAAGAAGAGATGTAAGGAGGGGGAGGAAAACTTGAAAAAAGTACCCCTTGAACTGGAACACCTTCTGGTTTATGATGATCAATCAATATTATCTTTTTTATATTATCAAAATCTGTTTTATAAGAACCTAAATCAAGAATAAAAAGAATTGAAGGGTTTGCATCTTTTATTCTTTTTTTAACACTCTCAGAATAACCATTTTCTCCTTTGTTGGGAAAAATTATGTTAAAATTTTTAAAATTTAAGGAATTTAAAATTTTGTATAAAATAGCACCACTTGAAACTCCATCTGAATCAACATGAGTTAATATTAATATCTTATCATCCTTTTTAATTTCATAAAAAACCTTTTCAAATTCTTTTGAAAGTTTTTCTAAATCAATCATATATTATAATTAATTATATGAAAAAGATAGAAAATTCAAAGTCTACTAATAAAAAGGAAGTTGTATCAGATGTTTGTCTTTTTTGTGACGCTCCTTGTTGTAAAGAGAATTTTGTACCATTAACACTTGAGGAGGCAAAAAGTGGAAGGTATGAAGCAGTATTTCTTTCCATTTTTGATTTTAATACAAAAAAAGTTGAGGAAGGGTATTTTTTAAAAAGAAAAAAAGATGGAAGTTGTGTATATTTAAATGAAGTAAACCTTTGCACTATTTGGAGAGAGAGGCCAAAGGCTTGTAGAATATATATCTGTGAAAAAATTAAAGAAGCCTTGAACCATTGATATCAAGATGAAATTCACAACCAAGAACTTTTGAAGCATTTCTACACATTACCATTCTTGATAAAAATATCTCAAAATATTCCATTGGTTTTGAAATTTCAGTATTTATAGTTAATTCAAGAATGATCTCCTTTTTCTTTTCATTAACCCATAAAAAAGATTTTTCAACAGCATAGTTTACTCTATCATGAATATCAAAGTACTCTGGTTTTGTTCTAACCCTTGATCTATGTGCGTCAGATTTATCAGCGAGAACAACTGCAGCAGTTATTGGATTTGATATATGCCCTGTTTTTTCATCATGATTACTTATTGCTTCCATAATTAAAGCAATATCTTCAGGTGGAAAATTCAAATCTTTTAAAACATGAAAAGCTATTATTGCACCAGCAAATGTGTGAAATTCTCTTCCAATGAAATTTCCAATATCATGAAGATATGCAGCAATTTTTGCAAGAAGTTGATCTCTTTCAGAATATCCTAACCTTTTAAGTATATTTTCACTTATTTCTGAAACAAGAGTGAGATGTCTAAATCCATGTTCAGTATAACCAAGAGATTCAAGATATTTGTCTGATCTTTCTATAAATGATTTTATTATGGGATGATTTTTTACAACCTCAAATTTCTCGAGCATCAGAAAATTTCTTCTGAAATTAAATCTTTATCGGTTTCAAAAGATAAAAGCACTGCATCTGGCAAATTAGAAAGAAAGTTCTCAATTTTGTAAACAGTTGAATCTAACTCATTTTTTGAAGTATTCAATGTTAAAAGATATATTTTAGAAAGTTCGCATTTTTCATTTTTTCTATCTTCTGCAAGAGCAACATTAAACCTATTTTTTAAC
Source organism: Caldisericia bacterium (assembly GCA_030018355.1). Lineage (NCBI taxonomy): Bacteria > Pseudomonadati > Caldisericota > Caldisericia > Caldisericia bacterium. The sequence continues at coordinate 52,947 of JASEFN010000006.1, forward strand.
TTTGTTATGACTGAACTTGTTACCCTTCTTTTGTCTTTTAAAGTTTTCGCTCCAGGAATTCCAATTTCAAAAATAATTAATGCATAATACATTTTAAGACCCCTTTTCTTTTAACTCATACTGTTCAATTATATCTCCTTCTTTTATGTCTTTAACACCGTCAACTTTAATTCCACACTCATAACCTTCAGCCACTTCTTTTACATCATCTTTAAATCTTTTAAGTGAAGTAATTTTTCCTTCTCCAATAATTTTTCCTTCTCTTATAACTCTAACCGTTCCATCTCTTACAATTTTTCCCTCTCTGACAATTGAACCAGCAACAAGTCCTACATTACTTACATTAAATAGTTTTTTAACTTCAGCCTTACCAACAACAACCTCAACAAATTCTGGTTTTACTAAACCTTTTACAAAATTAGAAACCCAGTCTTGAAGATCATATATAAGATCAAATGTAAAAATCTTAACTCTTGATCTCTCAGGAAGTTTTTTTAACATTGGATTCTCTTTTGTATTAAAACCTAAAATAACTGCGTTTGATGCAACTGCAAGTAGCACATCTGACTCATTAATACTTCCTACACCACTGTATACATATTCAATTTTTATTTCTCCAGTATCAATTGCATTAATAACATTTTTTACTGCATCAAGAGAACCAAAGGTATCTGCTTTTAAAATTAAATGGAGTTTTTTTTCTTCTTCTAATTTTTCAAAAAGTTCATCCAATGTAATAGGTTTTTCTTTTATAACTTCTTTTTTAGTAAGTTCCATTTTTTCAAGTTTTTCAAGAATAATATCTTCTGAAGCATATCCAACCATAATTTGTCCTGGATAAGGAACTTCTTTTAAACCAAGAACTTCAATTGGAACTGTTTCATTAACTTCTTTAACACCCTTCTGAATTTCTGTATTTATTGTTCTTATTTTACCATAAGTCTCTCCAACCATTACCCAATCTCCACATTTTAAAACTCCAGCCTGTAAAATTAAATTTGCAAGAGGTCCAACTTTAGGGTCAAGTTTTGCTTCAATTATAGTACCTGCTGGTCTTTTTTCATCTGATCTTGAAATCTCTTCAATTTCACCAAGTAGTAAAATACTATCAAGTAATTCATTTACTCCAACACCACTTTTTGCTGATGTATTAACAAAAATTGTGTCTCCTCCCCACTCTTCTGGTAATAAACCATAATTTGATAATTGTTGTTTTACTCTTTCTGGATCTGCACCTTCTTTATCTATTTTATTTACTGCAACAATGATAGGAACATTTGCAGCTTTTGCATGATTTAGTGCTTCAATTGTTTGTTCTTTTACTCCTTCATCTGCAGCAACAACAAGAATAACTATATCTGTAACAAATGAACCTCTAACTCTCATTTCTGTAAATGCTTCATGACCAGGTGTATCAATAAAAATTATCTTTTTATTTTTATAATTTATTTCTGATGCACCAATTTTTTGAGTAATACCACCTTTTTCTCTTAATGCAACATTTGTTTTTCTTATATAATCAAGAAGTGTTGTTTTTCCATGATCAATATGTCCCATCACTGTAACAACTGGAGGACGTGGTTTAAAATTTGGTGGAAGTGGAGGAATTATATCTGTAAGTGGCTTTTTAAATTGATTCGCTATTCTTGCAGCAATTGGAAATGGAATTTCATCATCTATATCTTCTCTAATAATTCCCCATTTTAAAATATAAGGAGTAATAATTTTAAATGAAAGATTTAAATGTTTACATAGTTCTCTTATTTTTATATTTCCTTTTAACTCTTTTTCTCTTCTTTCTCTCTCCTCTTTATCTTTTAAAACAAGTTCTTTAACAACATTTGCTGTATCTTCTTCAATTGTTGAAAGATTTCCCTTTACTTCAACTCCAAGATCACTTAAATATTTAATAAGTTCAGTAGTTGAGATTCCTATCTCTTTTGCTAAACTAAAAACTCTGTACTTTTTCATTCTTCACCTCTTTTATATATTCTAAAAGTTCCTTCTTAATTCTTATTTTTAATTCTGGATCAATTTGAGAAATTCTCAATGCCTTTTCTAATCTCTTTTTTGAAAAAGCATTTTTTATGCATTTCTCATCTTTACAGATATAAGCACTTCTTCCAAATAATTTAAAATATGGATCAAAAAAAATCTCCATATTTTTTGTTTTAACAATTCTTAAAAACTCTTTTTTATCTCTCTGTTTTTTACAGGAGATACATCTTCTTAAAATCTCTTTCATATCTTTATCTAAGTTCAATTGAAAAACCAGTAAGTTTTGAAGCAAGTTTAACATTTATTCCTTCTTTTCCTATTGCAAGAGGTATTTGATCCTGTGGAAGAATTACAATTGCTCTTTTATCAATTATTTCAACTTTATCAATTTTTGCAGGAGATAGAGCATATTTTATATATTCTTTTGGATCATCTGACCACCTTACAATATCTATTTTTTCACCTGCCAATTCTTTTGAAATATTTGTTATTCTAACTCCTTTTGTACCAATACATGCTCCAACAGGATCAATATCGCTTTTATATGAGTGAACAGCAACCTTTGCTCTTTCTCCAGGCTCTCTTACAACTCCTTTAATTTCAACAATGCCATCAATTATCTCAGGTATCTCTTTTTCAAGAAGATATTTTAAAAGATTGTTGTCAACTCTTGATAAAATAATATCTGGTCCTTTTGGAGTTTTAACTACATCAACAATGTATACTTTTAGTTCTTTTCCTACAAAATATTCTTCTTTTGGAATTTTTAAGTTTTTAGGAATTCTTCCTTCACCTCTTTCAAATTTAACAAAAATATCTGGTCCGATTATTCTTGAAACTTTACCAGTTAATACTTTTCCAACTTTATCTTTAAATTCCTCATAAATTGTTTCTCTTTCCAGAGCAACGATTCTTTGAATTAAAACTTGTTTTGCAACTTGCATAGCAACAAAACCAAGTTTTTCAGGAAGTATCTCTATATCTAAAACCTCATCTAAAACGACATCTCTTTTGATATTTTTAGCCTCTTTAAGAGAAATTTCAGTAGAATCTTGAGCCTCTTCAACAACTTTTACTCTTTTATAAATTTTAATTTCACCACTATTTTTATCTATATTAACAACAATATCTCCACTATTTGGAAATTTTTTTTTATAAGCAATTTTAATGGCATCTTCAAGAGATGCCAAAATTTTTTCTTTTGGAATTCCTTTTTGTTTCTCAAATTCTTCTATTGCTTCTATAAGTTCGTTGGACAAAACAGATCCTCCTAAAAACACTCTTTAAATATTATAACATAAATAATTGTTTAAAATAATTTAATTTTATGTAAATTTAATTCCAATTCTATATAAATTATTTTCTATTGGCAATTTATAAACTATTTTTCCTGCTTTTTCAATGTTTAACTCTTTTATTTTTATATTAATTTCATCATTAAAATTATCATATTTTGTTAAAATTCCTATACCTCCATTGCTATAATCTAATAACATAGCTGGTTTATCTTCAATTAAAGTTAAAAAATTTAAATTTATTCTAGGGTATGCTCTCTTTTCATTTTCATAAACTTTCTCTAATTTCGGTAAATGATATTCTTCTATTACAAATCTTTCAGTTTTTACCCATATTGTTATTTTAAAAATCAATTTAAATAAAGCAATAAAGAAACTTGGAATCCAAATATATGTATAAAATGCAAATAAGATGATAAATATAACCTTTTTAAATATATTAACTTTATAAAAATTATTTAATCCAGTGAAAAAAATGGGTATAAAAATAAAAGATATAGTTATTAAAACAATAAATCCAATAAAATTATTTATATTATGAAAATAGTTTAAAATTTCATTTTTTACAAAAATAATTTTCAAGAAACTTAAAAATGAAAAAGATACACTCAAAAAAACAAGAAATACAGTAGAGACAAATGTTAAATAAAAAATTGAATCTAATTTTGTTATAAAACTTGATTTTGATAATAAAATTTTTGGAATGTATATCCAATTAGATAAATGGCCTTGTAACCATCTACCTCTTTGTTTTATTAAACCAATTATATTTTCAACACCCTCTTGTTCAGTAATAATATCATCTGCATATCCTAATTTTAATCCTCTTGAAATTAATCTTAAACCCAATTCTAAATCTTCTGTTAGAGTATTACCCCAAGGTGTTTCGCCTAATTTAAGAAGAGATGATATTTTTGCAAACTGACCATTTCCCCCTAATCCTACACTTCCAAGACTTGCTCTTCCTTTTTGAATAATTTGACTAAAGCCTATAAATTCTATATCTTGCATCTTTGCAAGTAGAGATTTTTCTCTATTGTAAATTCTGATCATTGTTTGGATTGCATCTAAATTAAAATCTTTAAAATAATCACTTATTCTATTTAATGAAAAACTATATGGTTTTGCATCAGCATCAAAAACACCAATTATTATATGTTCATAATCATATTTTTTTAAAAAGTCATTTGATAAATTTAAAGGTTCTAAAAAATTATGTCTAAGCATAAAAAGAATTTGTTTAAAACCAAAATTTAAAACTGCGCCTTTACCAATTTTATTTTCTAAATCTATTCTATCTAACAAAACTACCCTTTTGTCTTTATCAAAAAAAGAAGATACAATTGCTCGAGTATTATCTTTAGAGTTATCATTCAATATTATTAATCTAAAATTGTTACTATTGAATTTTAGAAAATTTTCAACTGTTTTTTTAATAACTTTTTCTTCATTTTTAGCAGGTATAAAAATGAAATAAAAATATTCATCCTTAAAACCATTAATTTTAGGTCTCTTATAAACAAAAGAGATTAGATATAAAAATAAATAATATATACCAATAAAAGTTAATAAAAGTGTTAAAATTGTAGTATTAACAATCATGTTAATTTAAATTATATTACAAATTAAATTTTAAATAAACATATTGAATAAAATTAATTTCTTTGTTAAACTTACTTTTAAATGAAAAAATTTTTAGGATACAATTTATATCCTTTAACATTTGAAGAAACAAAGGAAAAAATAATTAATTTTTTAAAAGAAGATAAAAAAAGAGTTATAACTCCAATTAATCCAGAAAAGATTGTAAAAAGTTTAAACGATGCTAAATTAAAGGAGATTTTAGAAAATTCAGATCTGCTTTTACCTGATGGATATGGAATTGTTATTGCATCAAAAATTCTTGGAATTGGTATTAAAGAAAGAATCACAGGAATAGATATGTTTGAGGCTCTTCTTAAATATGGAGATAAAGAAAATCTATCTATTTATTTTTTGGGTGCAAAAGAAGATGTAGTTAAGGCTGTTATTGAGAAAGTTAAAAAGGAGTTTAAAGGAATAAAAATTGCGGGTTTCCACAACGGTTTTTTCTCTGATCCAAATGAAGTTTTAGAAGATATGAAAGATAAAAAAATTGATATTTTATTTGTTGCTATGGGAAGTCCAAAACAAGAGTATTTCATTTATGATAATTTAAAATATATAAATGCAAAAATTTCAATGGGAGTAGGTGGAAGTTTTGATGTATTTTCAGGAAAAATAAAAAGAGCACCAAAACTCATTAGAAAATTAGGTCTTGAATGGTTTTATAGATTTATTCTTGAACCTAAAAAAAGATTTCCAAGAGTATTACTTTTATTTAAATTTATATTTATTATTTTAAAGGAGAAATTTAAAATTGGAAAAAGTTGATATTCTTGGAATAAAAGTTGATAATCTAACTCAAGATGAGGTTCTTCAAAGATTAATTCATTTTATAAAAGAAAAAAAATTTCATCTTATTTTTACAATAAATTCTGAAAATGCAACAAAAGTTTTAGAAAACAAAAAATTTTTTGAAGTTATAAAAAATGCTGATTTAATTATTCCTGATGGAATTGGTATTATTATTGCATCAAAAATTTTAAAAAAGCCTCTTAAAGAGAGGATTCCAGGAATTGATATTTCTTATAAATTAATGGAGGTTGCAGATAAAGAAGGTTATAAAATTGTTCTAATAGGAGGAAAAGAGGGTATTAGTGAAAAGGCAAAAGAAAATTTAAAAAAAGTTTTTAAAAACTTAAATATTATAAAAACTTATAGTGGATATTTTTGTGAAGATGAAGAAGAAAAAATTGTTTCAGAGATTGAAATGATAAAACCTGATATTCTACTTGTTGGAATGGGATCAGAAAAACAAGAGATATGGATTTGGAAACATAAAGATAGATTTAAAAATATTGGAGTTTGTATTGGAGTTGGTGGAACTCTTGACATTTGGGCTGGAGAAAAGAAGAGGGCGCCAAAGTTTATTCAAAAAATGGGGTTAGAGTGGTTATATAGAGTTTTAATAGAACCAAAAAGATTTTTTAGAATAATTAAAATTTTTAGATTTATTTATTTTATATTTATTGAAAGATGGAAAAGGTCCTTTTAGGTGGATTTTTTGGATTTGAAAATATAGGAGATGATGCAATTCTTCTTTCAGAAATAAAATTTCTTAAAGATAGTGGATTTAAACCTATAATCCTTACAAATAAAGGAAAATCAATTTTTAATGAAGAGGGAATTAATAGATACAATTTTATTGAAATCTTTAAAAGAAGAAAAGAATTTAAATTTTTTATTCTTGGTGGAGGTGGTTTATTTCAAGATAAAACAAGTTTTAGAAGTTTACTTTATTACATTTTTTTAATTAAATTTATGAAATTTTTAAGAAAAAAAGTAATTTTATTAAATGTTGGAATTGGCCCAATTTTAAGAGGTATATCAAGAAAGTTGCTTTTTAATGCTTTAAAAATTTGCGATCTTATCTTTTTAAGAGATTTATACTCATATAATTTTTATAAAAATTTAGAAAATAAATATTTATCCTCAGATTCTTCTTTTTATTTAGATGTAGTGAAACAAAAAAAAGAAAATAAAATTGGAGTTTCTTTAAGAGATTTTGATAAACTAGATTTAAAAAAATTTAAACTATTTTTAGATGGAATTAAAAATACTACTTCTCAAGATTTAGAATTTATTGTTTTTTCAAAAGAAGAGATAAATATTGCAGAAGAATTAAATTTAAATTACTTTTATTCTAATGATCCTATTAAAATTATCGAAAAAATAGGTAAATTTGATTTTTTAATTGGAACAAGATATCATTCGGTTATTTTTTCAATTATGATGGAAACTCCTTTTATTGCTTTTGTATATGATATAAAAGTTAAAAATTTGATTGATGAAATTGGTTTAGAAAATTTAATCTATCCAGGAGAGGATCTTCAAATTTGGCTAAAAAAATTTTATGAAAATTTTGAAAAAAAAGATTATTTGAAAAATGTTTTAATAGAAAAGAAAAGAGAATTTAAAGAAAGAGTTAGTTTTTCTTTTGAGAAAATGATTGAATTTATAAAAAATGAATATCTTTGACATCTTTTCGTTTATTTTTATAAATGAATGTATTTATTGTGGAAAAGAATATGATGGAACAGTTTGCACAGATTGTAGAAAAAAGATATTTATAAGGGGTATTTCAAAAACACAATTAAACAATAAGTTATATTATCTTACACTATACAATAAAAATGGAGAAATTCTAATTGATTATTTAAAAAATAGAAAATATTTATCAATTATAAATTATTTAATAGAAGAATCACTTTTTTTATTAAAAGAAGATTTTGATTTTGTTACTGCTGTTCCATCTCTTAAATTTTTATCATATATTCCAAATCATCTTGAAATTTTTTCTAAGGAGTTTGCAAAAATAAAAAATATAAAATTTATAGAATTTATTGCTAAAAATAAAAAAACAAAAAGTCAAGTGATTCTTTCATTAAAAGAAAGATTTTTAAATCCAATGGATGCTTTTATTTTAAGAAGAGATTACAAAAATTTAATTAAAGGAAGTAAAATTTTACTTATAGATGATGTTTATACGACTGGATCAACTTTAAGGGAGTGTGAAAAATTGTTAATGAATAGTGGAGCAAATGTTATCTCTCTTGTTTTTTCAAAAGCAATTTTAAATATTTAAGGAGGGATAAAGTGGAAAAAACACTTTTAATTTTAAAACCTGACGCTTTCAAAAGATGTCTTGTTGGTGAAATAATTAAAAGAGTTGAAATGAAAGGGTTTAAAATTATTAATATGAAATTTGAATATCTTTCAAAAGAAAAAGCAGAAAAATTATATGAAGTTCATAAAGGTAAGGATTTTTTTGAAAAACTTGTAAATTTTATGATTTCTGGTCCTATACTTGCAATTGAAGTTGAGGCTCCTAATGCAATTCTTCTTATGAGAAAACTTATTGGTGCAACAAAGCCAGAAGAAAGAGAGATGGGGTCAATTAGAGGAGATCTTGCAATAGATCTTACAGAAAATTTAGTTCATGCATCAGATTCAAGAGAAAATTATGAATTTGAAAGAAAAGTTATTTTTGGAGAGTAAAAGAAATGTCAAACTTTAAAGAAGTTGAAGAAAAAGTATTTTCATTGTATAGAGATGGAAAATATGAAGAAGCACTTCAATTTGTACAAAAAATTAAAAAGAATTACTTGAAGTATCTATCAAGATTATACTATTATGAAGCATGTCTATTAAGTGTTTTAAATAAAAAAGATGAGGCAATTAAAATCTTAAATGAAGCGCTTAATTTTGGTTTCTGGTGGTCAGTAAATACTTTAAATAATGAAAAAGATTTCAATTCAATTAGAGATAGCATAGAGTTTAAAGAAATCATAGAAAAAATTAAAAAAATAGAAGATAAAGAGAAGAAATTAATCAAAAGGGAATATCTAATTTTTGAACCGATTGAGATTGATAAAAATAAAAATTATCCAATTCTTATTTTTCTTCATCCAAGAGATTCAAATGTTTATGATTTTTCAAAATATTTTGATTTAGATAATTTAAAGAAAAATTATTATTTACTTTTTCCACAATCTCCTATAAAAACTTCTTTTGATGGATATTCTTGGGATGATGCTGAAACTTCTTATAAGGAAATTATTGAAATATTAAAAGAAGTTTTAGAGAAATATAAAAATATAAATAATCAAGAAATTGTAATTTCAGGTGCTTCTCAAGGAGCAAGAATTTCTCTTGAAATATATTTGAAAAAATTAATAAATTTAAAAGGTTGGATTGGAATTATACCTGCATTTAGAGATTTAAATTATCTTTTTCCTCTTCTTGATTCATTGAAAGGAGAAAATTTAAAATTTTCTTTTATAGTTGGTAAAAAGGATTATTATTTTTATAAAATTGCATATGAACTTAATAATGAATTAATTAAAAGGGAATTTAAAACCTTATTTATTGAAAATGAAAATTTAGGTCATTCAATACCCAAAAATTTTGAAGAACAGTTATTTAATTGTTTAAATTTTATTTTTGGATTTCCAAAGTTTTATAAACAAAATTACTATTAAAATTAACCATATATAGTAGAAAATGAAAGTTAGAAAGAAATTCTTTGGAATAAGAAGAAAAATTGGAAGCCATGGAAGAGAAATATAAGGACATAACCAATTATATATGTAATTTAGATAAGAGAAAGGTGTAGGATGTAATTCAATTTTTTCTAAAAACCAAACTTCATTTGCTAATGGAACTGAAAAGGAATATTTTAATTTAATAAAATATTCTTCTATGAAATTTAACTTAATCTTTTCATTGTCATTTAAAAAGTTTAATATTTTATTATTCACATAATCAATATATTTCTTATCTTCAGGTGTTATATCATGTTCATACCAAGCTGTTAAATTCTTGATTAATATGTCTTCATTTACTTCATTTGGTTTATATAATATTTTACTAACATCATTAAGAACATAATTAAGAGCATAATGATAATCTATATAATACAAATCATAATAAGTTTCATATGGTGAATAACTGAAACAAACAAAGGTAATACCATAACTTCCAAATGTTTTTAAATCTGGAATATAAACAAAAGTCATAAATTTAAATGAAACCCAATAACATTTAGAATAAAAATTATCACAACTATTTATTTTTAATTTTGGACCTCCTACCAATTTTACATATCCAGGACTACCATACATAAAAATTGGATATGTTGGATTAAACTTTGAACCTTTTATGTATTTAAGGTCAATATCTGTTATTTTTTTGTATATTTTTATATTATGTTTATCAAGTTTTAAAAAAACATCAATACATGAACTTGATTTGAAATAAGAAAATCTATAAAGATAATATGGAGTAAAAATAAGGGTTAATAAAATGTAGAATTTCAAAACATAAATTAATAAATTTTTTATAATTTTAATAAATTTTTTCATAGTTTTTTAAATTATTGACCGTGTGGTGGAAAATCAATAAATATTGGATTAGAGAAACAATATGAATAACCATTTCCATAAAAAGTAATTTGAGCTCTAATAAAATTATCCTGATTTATATAAATAGAATAATTTCTGTTAATTTCATATTGATTCCAAATTAAATCATCTATAACAATTCCATCTTTTGTTATTAATTTTATTTCTGCCCATTCACAAGTAGATATAACTCTTTTAGCATATACATTAACAGTAACATAACCAGCAGAAG
>JASEFN010000007.1:0-5792 GCA_030018355.1 Caldisericia bacterium
AAAAATTCTATTTTCTGAAAAGAATACAACTTTAATTAAATTTCCTTCTCTATCATATATTTCAGAACTTTGTGGAGGTTCATATTGAATATCTTTTATCTCAGGAAGTGTTGCTGCATATTGGTTATATATTCTATAAACATAAATTAATCCAAAAAGGAATATAATACAAATTACTATTAAAATAGATATTAGAATTCTTAAAAATGTTTTTCTTTTTTCCTTTTTCACAATTTAATATTATACAATCTTTTAAGAAAAAATAAAAATTTATGGATAAGTTTTATATTCTATTTGGGGATTTATGTAATCTATCAATCTTATTTTTTGAAATCCAAGATTTTTTAATTCATTTATTAATTCAAGAGAAATTTTATTAATAAGATCCCAACCAATTATTTTACAAAAATAACATGAAGTAGTTCTCGACATAAAATCCATAAATAGATCAATTGAATCTCTATCAATAGTGAATCCAACAACTAAACCTAAATTATAAATATTTTCCTGTGTCTCAGGGTCTTTAACTCTTTTTATAGCATCAATAACATCATTTTCCATTTTAAACCTCCACTTTAAAGATAACTCTTAAGAGATATCCAACTAAATAAGAAATTAATGCTATTCCAAAACTTAAAAAAAGCATTTCAAAAAATCTTTTTTTAAATAAAAACTCTTTAACTATTGAAATAAATAAAGAAGTAAGAAATACTATGAATAAAGCCATTAAAAGAGTTAATAAAAAAGCAAAAAAGTAGTTATTTATAATTAAATAGGGATAAATTAAAATAATTACAGTTAAAAGATATGTAAAACCAGTGTAAAGAGCTGCTTTAAAAGCATTTTCATTTTTTTCTGCCCTTTTTGACATATATTCAGATGAAGCCATAGATAAAGCAGCAGCAAAGCCTGTAATGAAACCTACAATAAAAATTAAATTTGTATTTCTTAATGTAAAAGTAAAACCTGCTAAAGCACCAGTAAGTTCAATTAAAGCATCATTAATTCCTAAAACCATTGAACCTATAAAATTTACCTTATCTTCATTTATTAAATTTGTTAGATAATTTTCGTGAGAATTTTCTTCTTCTAAAATTTTTAAAAAAATTTCTTTATCAGGTTCTTCTAAATTTTTAATTAAAGTTTCATAATTTTCTTGTGCTCTTTTTTCTCCCATTTCCATAAATTTTATTGAAAATGTTAAACCAAGGATATAGGAAAAAATTATGTTTAAATAAATGAAAGATTTATTTTCTTTTATCTCTTTGTTAGTATATTTTTTAAGTATATTATGATGCTTCAACTCTTCTTTTGCTATTTTTTCTAAAACCCCCCTATTTTGACCTTTCACCCTTTTTGCCAAAAAATTATAAAAAAAATGTTCTGTTTTTTCAAATTTTTGAAACTCAATTAGTTTTTTTAAATCTTCTTGAGTTAAACTTCTCAAATTTCTTCTAAAAGAGATGTAAAAGTATCGTGATGTTCTTCTTCGTCTTTTAAAATATCTTCAAATAATTTTTTTGTAGTAAAATCTCCTTCATCTAAAGCGCTTTTTATTATCTCCTTATAAAGTGTAATTGCATTTTCTTCATCTTTTTTATCTTGTTCAAGCATCTCTTTTAAATTATTTCCAACAAAAATCGGTGATGGTTTTGTTGTTGGTATTCCACCAAGATAAAACAATCTCTCTGCAATCGCTTCAGCGTGTTTCATTTCCTGTATTGCAATTTTTTTAAACTCTTCGGTTATTGCAAAATGCTTAACTCCTCTCCACTGTACATGTTGCCACATGTACTGAATTGCAACCTGCAGTTCTCTTGCAATTGCTTGATTTAATAAATCAAGTAAATGTTCTGATGCCATGTTAAACCTCCTTTTAAAAAATTATTTTTTAATTTTATATTTAACAATAAATTTATCATCTTTTTTTCTTTTTATTTCTTCTATATTTAATTTTATATTATTATCTTCAAATAAAAAACTCAAATCATTAAAATGTTCATCAAAACAACAGGAATATGAAGCAACAGAACCACTAAATTCAACAATAAGTTCATCTTCACAATTTTTAATAGTTTTTGCTTTACATTCTGGATATCTTAAAGAATTAAATTTTCTTATTAATTTCTTTAATATATTTGAATTCATAACAGATTTAACTCTTTATGTTTATTTAAGAATGAATTTACAAAGTTATTAAGTTTTTCATAATCTTCAATATTAGGATCACCTTTTATTAAAACATCTCCTAAATATTCTGCTTTTAAATTTTTAAGAGTCTCTTTAATTATATTTACAGTTTGACCTCCCCATCCAAATGACCCTACTATACCTATAAATTTAGTTTTAGGTTTTAGAGCACTCATAATATACGAAGCATAAAAGGCTAATGGATGTGGACCAGTTAAAACTGTTGGAGTAGCAAAAATAACTGATGCACTATCCACAAGAGACATAGCAATTTCACCGATATCTGAATTTGTTAAATTAAATCTTTTTACTTCTATTCCACTCTCAACAAACTTCTTTGTGATAAAATCGACAATATTTTTTGTGCTTCCATGCATTGAAACAAATAAAATTGTTATTTTATTCTTAACACTATCAGAAACCCACTCTTTATATAGATTAACAATAAATTCAGGTCTATCATAAACATATCCATGACTTGGTGCAATTATCTTAATATCTAAATTTTTTATTTTTTCAAGATTTTTAACAATTATATTTCTAAATGGCATCATTATTTCAGCATAATATCTTTTTGCACTTTCTTCTGCTTTTGAGGGATCATCTACAAAAATTGAACTTGTTGCTATATGTGAACCAAAGAAATCACATGTAAATAAAATTTTATCTTCTACAAGATATGTCACAAATGTTTCTGGCCAGTGAACCCAGGGAGTAAATATAAATTTAAAAGTTTTATTTCCTATTTTTAAAACTTCTCCATCATTAATAACATGGAATTTATTTTCACTTATATGAAGATGTGTCATTAAAAGTTCTTTACCCTTTTCGTTTGTTATTACTTTTGCATCATTATAAATTTCTAATATATCAGGAATAGCACCAGAATGATCTTGTTCAGCATGTTGAGAAATTATATAATCCAATTTATCTATATTTAATTCCTTTAAATTATTAATTAATTCAATTTTTTTAGTTGGATCAACACTATCAATTAAAACAATTTTATCATTTGTTTTAATTAAATATGAGTTATAACTTGTTCCATCTGGAAGAGGTATAAGTTCATCAAATAATCTTCTATCCCAATCTATTGAACCAACAAAATATATATCTTTAATTACTTCTCTAATACTCATAAGCAATCCTCCTAAAATTAAATAAATTAACTAATTGGCTAAAATTTTTATTAAACCAATTTTTTTCTTTTTAAGTATTAATTTTAAACTTTTTCTATTTTTAATTTATAATTACTCTAATTCACTAAAATTACTTTTATCTGCTCCACAAACTGGACAAACCCAATCATCTGGTAGTTCTTCAAATGGAGTCCCAGGTGGAATTCCACCATCTGGATCTCCTACTTCTGGATCATAAATATAACCGCATACTTGACATTCATATTTTTTCATATTAGCCTCCTTGATTTTTGTTTTCTTTTATAAAGGTAGGGGCATTTTTACTTGCCTTACCCTTTTTTACTTCATGATAATATGCATATGTCATTGGTTCATCTTCACTTAACTTATCACAATTTAAAACTTCACCAATAAAAATTGTGTGAGTTCCAACATCAAATTTTTCTATTACTTTACACTCAATAAAAGCAACAGTATAATCTTTTACAATTGGAGCACCTGTTTTTTCTCCTATTATAAAATTCACATCTTTAAATTTATCGATATCTCTTCCTGATTTAAAACCAAAATGACCTATAAAAGTAAGTGGTGTTTCTTTTGAAAGAATTGAAATTGTAAAAATTCTGCTTTTTTCTATAAATTCATGTGTAAGATTATTTTTATTAAGACAAATAGCAATTTTTGGTGGTTCTGATGTTACTTGCATTACAGCATTTGCAATTTGTCCATTTAATTTATTTTCAAATTTAGAACTTATAATATATAACCCATAATTTATTTTAAACAGGGCAGTTAAATCCACAACTCCTCCTTAAAATTTTTGAAATCTATCTTTTGAGACACCACAAACAGGACACTTATCGGGTGGAGAACCTATATGTGTATATCCACACACTGGACAAATATAAATTTCTTCTATCTCAATATCTTTTCCTTCTTTAACTTTTTCTTTTGCACTTTTATATAATTCTGCGTGGATTTTTTCAGCCTCAAGAGCATAATGTGTTGAAATTTCTGCTCCTTTTTCTCCTTGAAACTTTGCTGCATTGTTAAACACTGGATACATTTCTTCGATTTCATAAGTTTCTCCATCAATTCCAGACTGTAAATTATCAACTGTATTTTTTATTAATCCAAGATTTCTTAAGTGATTGCTTGCATGAACAAGTTCTGCATAAGAAATTGCTTTAAAAAGTCTTGCAACATTTTTAAATCCCTCTTTTTCTGCAACTTCAGAAAATATAGCATATTTCATATGAGCCATTGATTCACCAGCAAATGCTTCATTTAAAAATTTTTCTGTCATCTTTTTCATTTTTAACCTCCTTATTAAAATTTAAGTTCTAAACTATTTGTCCATAGTCCATGTATATTACAATATGAAAAAGCAATAAGAGTTCCTTCTTTTTCAGTTTTAAAAAAGAAAGTTACACGAGCTTCAGTATAAACTGTGCTTGTGTTTGGTCCTTGAGTTGATTCACCATGAGAGGAAAACTCAACTTTTCCTATTTCATAAGGAAATTTTTCATCTTTGGGATGAAAATATAAAGAAATCCACCTTATATGATGTTCTGTTGTGTTAGGGTGAGGAATTTCTTTTCCAACAGTTATATTTACCTTTACCAATTCTCCCTTTTTAAATTCGCCTTCAATTTCGATTACTGGAATATGTTTTTCACCTTTCCAATCACCTGATTTGAATAATTCGTTTAAATTAATCATGTAAACCTCCTTATATAAATTCAACTTTATAATAATTATAATTTTAAATTAATTTTTTGTCAATTATTTATTTAAACAATCTTTACAAATTCCGTAGAAAAATATTTCTGTATTCTTAATTTGATTTCCATCAATCTCTTTTAAATAAAATGCCTGATTTTCATATTTTATATCGTAAATTTTTCCACATTTCTCACATTTAAAATGAGCATGAGGTTCAATATAAATATCAAATCTAACTTCACTCCCCTCTATTGTTATCTCCTTAACTATTCCTTCTTTAACAAATCTTCTAAGAACATTATAAATTGTCGTTTTTGAAAGAGTTGGAATTTCATTTTTTAAATCATCATAAATCATATCGACTGATGGATGGGTTCTATTTTTATAAAGATATTCAAGAGTTTTCAATCTTTGAACAGATGGACTAATTCCTTTTTTTATTAATAAATTTTTAAGTTCACTCTTTTTAACTTTTTCTTTCATTTAAACACCTCTCTTGTTTCTTTATACCATAAAATAAAATCTAAATATTTCATATTTAATTTTATTTCATCGGAAAACCTCCTCATTTTTTCTTCAATTTCTTTATACATTTTTTTAGATAAATTTTTTGGTATTTTATCAATTATACCAATTTCTTTTAAATTTTTCAAAATATGTCTATCTAAAATTGCAAAATTATCACCTAAACCAACGTTTCTTAGAAAATGTGAAGCTTCTTTTAATCCAATACCTTTA
>JASEFN010000007.1:5802-36000 GCA_030018355.1 Caldisericia bacterium
TAACTAAAAAATCTCTTCTTTGCTCATCATTTTCAAAACTTAAAATAAGATTTTTAAAACTTTTATACTTTTTAATTTTTTCTAAAAATTCTTTAATATATAAACTTTTCTTATTTTTAAATCTTACACCATAAAGAAATTTATCAATTGATTCTTGATTAGAATTTTTCCTTAATAATTGAACTGCCTTATCACATATTTTTGCTTTAGATTGTGGAGTTAAAAGACAAAAAATAAATTCATAAATAAAATCTTCTTCATTTCCTTTTTTTAAAATATTGTTAAACTCATTTAATCTACTTTCTATTTTATCCTTTATTTCATCATAAATTTTATAAATTTCATCTATTTTTTCTTTATTATAGTTCATGATCTATTATTTTATCTAATAAATTTATTAAATTTAATCCATCTCGTAAAGAAACCATTTCAACTGTTGAGTGAGTATATCTTACAGGAAAGCAAAGGGGTATTGATTTGTATCCTGTAAAAGAAATTTCAGTAATTGCTGCATCAGTTGAGCCACCTGAAACACCAATTTGAATTGGAATGTTATTTTCTTTGCTTAAATTATAAATAAAATTAAAAATTTCCTCATCTACTACCATTCTTGCATCAATTTTTCTTATAACTGGCCCATCACCAAGAATAATTGAGTTCTTATAAACTGATGGTGTATCATTTAAATCAGTTGAAGAGACTGAATCAACAGCAATAATAAGTTTAGGATCGAATTGAGGTGCTATTACAGATGCACCTCTTAATCCAATTTCTTCTTCAACACTAAAAACAAAAACAATAGTGTTAAGAGGTAGTTTATCTTTATAACTGTCAATTAATTCCATTAATAAAAAACAACCAAATCTATCATCTAAACCCCTTCCAATGACTATATCATTTTTAACATGAATCTCTTTATCAAACACAATTGAATCTCCAATTTTTATACCCATTTTTAAAACTTCCTCTTTATTTCTTGCACCAACATCAATTTTAAGATTATACCATGGAATTACACTATCAACTTTTGTATCAACGGTAAGATGAGGAGGTATAAGACCAATTACACCTAAAATCTCCTCTTCTCCTATAATCTTTACAACTCTGGAGATAAGTAATCTATCATCAATTCCACCTATTTTTTTAAAACCAATTAAACCATTCTCATCAATTGAAGAGACAACAAGACCAAGTTCATCCATATGTGAAATTAAAACAATCTTATCTTCTCTAATTCCCCTTTTTATTGCTATTAAATTTCCAATATTATCCTTATAAATTTTATCTAAATTTTTGTTTTGAATCTCATTTTGTATAAAATCTCTTATTCTTGACTCAAAACCAGAAACTCCGGGAATCTTTAAAATTTTTTCAAGAAGAATTAAATTCATACTTTATTCCTCCTTATCTAAATTTTCTTTTATAAACGAACACAAATTATAAAAATTATATAATAGAGATATTGCATTTTTCAAATCATCATCAACTGAACTTGAAAAAATTTGAACTTCATTACCAATATTTAAATATTGATATAAAATAACTACATCTCTATTTTGTAATCTTATACATCCTTGGGAAGCACTTTTGCCAATTGAAAAAGGTTCATTTGTTCCATGAATTCCATAGCCTATCCAACTTAAACCAATCCATCTTACACCTAGTGCATTTTCTTTTGTCTCTTTGTAAGGTGGATAAACTTTACCATCTATAAACCATCTTGGATCAACACTTTTATTAATTATTTTAAAAACTCCTTCTTTTGTCTCATCCTTAGGAGAACCTGTTGCGACAGGAAAAACAAGTTTAAAGTTCTCATTTTGAAAATATATAATGTGAAAAGATTTATCAATTTTTATAATTGGTAAAGTAAAAATTAATAAAAATAAAAATATTTTTTTCATTCTTCAACAAGTTCTATAAGTGTACCAAATGTAGACTTTGGATGAATAAATGCAATTTTTTTATTATGTGAGCCCCTTCTCGGTTTTTCATCAATTAAACTAAGTCCTTTTTCTTTAAGAAATTTTAATCTTTCATCAATATTTTTTACTTTAAATGCTATATGATGAATACCTTCTCCTTTTGAATCAAGAAACTTTTTAACTGGTGAATCATCTGTAAGTGGCTCAAGATACTCAATATTGGTATCTCCAAATCTAAAAACCAACACTTTTACTTTATTTTCTGGCAATTCCTCTTCATAAAGAAAATCAATGTTTAATACATTTTTATAAAAACTTTTAATAGAATTTAAACTTTTGACTGCAATTCCAATATGGTCTATTGCTTCAAACATTTAAACCTCCTTTTTGAGAATAAATTTTTAATTCTTTTCCTATCATAAATGCATCTATATTAATTTTTTTATTACCTTTCTCTAACTTATTTATAACTAATAAAAATGAATTTAAGTTAATAAAATCTAAAAAGTTAGATAAGAAACCGAGTGCAATTAAGTTCATTGGCTCTTTTAAATTAAATTTCTCAAGAGAAATTTTAGTAAATGGAATTTTATAAAAATTACCCTCTATTGAGTTATTATTTATATCTTCATAACTTGAATCAAAAATTACAATTGTATTTTTCCCAATTAACTCTTTATATATTTCATATGCTTTTAAATTAAAAGAAATAAAAAAATCTACTTCTTTAACTTTTGGATAATAAATTTCTTCATTTGAAATTAAAACAAGAGATTTTACTACATCTCCTCTTTGAGCAGCGCTATAATGTTGAGTTTGTATAGAAAATAAATTTGATTCAATTGCACTTTTTGCTAAAATTACAGAAGTAAAAATTATACCTTGACCACCTTTACCATTAAATAGGAAACTCTTTTTCATTCAACCTCCTATGTATTTCTTTATAAATTGTTTCATAGTCAATATGAGTATTCTCTATAAATATACCAATTGGCAATTTGTTCTTTTTCTCATTCTCTGAAATTTTATCACTTTGTTCAATTCTATAAACTAAATCTTTTTGCATAACAAAAAATTCTGATGGATCATGAATATTAATATATTTTCCATAATAAGTTGGACAAGGTGATAGAATTTCTACAAAGGAAAATCCCCTGTGTTTAATTGATCTTTTTATTATATTTACAAGATGATTATAATAATAAACTGAACCCCTTGCAACAAATGTAGCACCAGCACCTATCAAAAGTTTTACAACATCAAAATTTGGTTCATATTTTCCAAGAGGTGAAGTTGAAGTTTTAATTCCTTGAGGAGTTGTTGGAGAGGCTTGTCCTCCTGTCATTCCATAAATCATGTTGTTAAATAAAAATACATTTATATTTAAGTTTCTTCTTGCTGCATGAATCATGTGATTACCACCAATTGCAAGTCCATCACCATCGCCAGTAATAACAAAAACATGTTTATTTGGGTTAGTTAATTTAATTCCTGTTGCAAAAGCAATTGCTCTTCCATGAATTGTATGAACTGAATCAAAATCAACATAACCTGGGATTCTTGATGAACATCCAATACCAGAAACAAAAATTAAATCGTTTTTATTAAGATTTTCTTCTGCAAATGCCTCAAGAATTGCTCTTAATCCAACACCCAATCCACATCCAGGACAAAATATTGTTGGTAATTTTTTTAAATCTAAATAATCTCTCCAATTCATAAATTTTCCTCAATAGAACTTATTAATTCATCATAATCTGGCAAATCACCCTTAAAAAAGGTTATACTTTTTACATCTTTATCACATAAAATCCTTTTAATGTCTAAATAGAGTTGACCCATGTTTAATTCAATAACAAGTACCTTTTTAACATTTTTAAAAATCTCTTTTATCATATCTTCATCAATAGGATTCAATGTTATTGGTCTATAAAAACCAACATTTAAACCTTTATTCTTAAGTTCTTTTTTTAATTCTTTCACTACAATTCCCATAATTCCAAAACCAACTAAAACTATTTCTGTTTGAGAATTAATATCAGTTTCATAAAAATTTATTTTTTCTTTAAATTGATTTATTTTTCTTATTAAGTGCTGAAGATTTTTTTCAATAATCTTAGAATTTGTTGTTGGAAATCCAGATTCATCATGAAATAAACCTGTAATTTTTATTTTTTTTCCTTCACCAACAAATGGTTTTCTATATAAATCATGTTCAAAATCAAAACTTTTTTCACTTAAAGGCTCTTCTTCATATGGAAAATTAAAAATTTTATCCTCTTTATCAATTAAACTTCTCATATGAGCGACAATTTCATCAGAAAGAATAATAACTGGATTTCTATAATAAAATGCAACATCAAAAGAAATTTTCGTTAAGTGATAAAATTCATTAACTGTTCCAGGTGAAAATATTATTATTGGATGATCACCATGAGTTCCCCATTTTGCTTGCATATAATCACCTTGTCCAATATTTGTTGGAAGGCCAGTTGATGGCCCTCCTCTCATTACATTAACAATAACACAAGGAGCCTCTGTCATACATGCATATCCAAGAGCCTCTTGCATTAATGAAAATCCTGGCCCAGATGTTGCTGTAAGTGCTCTTTTTCCTGTTAAAGAGGCTCCTATTACTGCACAGATTGACGCAATTTCATCCTCCATTTGAATAAATATTTTACCTCTTCTTGGTAATTCATACGATAAAACCTCTAAAATTTCACTCGATGGTGTAATTGGATAACCTGCAAAGAAATCTAAACCTCCATCAATTGCACCATATGCACATGCTTCATTTCCTTGCAAAAATTCCCTCATCTCTCTTCCACCTCAATTGCAAAATCAGGACATAAATTTTCGCATATTCTACATCCAATACAAATGTTTTCGTCTTTTACATAAACAATACCAACATCATTTATGTTAAAAACTTTTTTAGGACAAACCTTAACACATATAAAACATTCTTTACAAAAATCTTTGTTAATTTTTACATTAAATTTTTTATCGGTATTAATTTTCAAAATATCCCTCCTCTTTTAAGAATTTTATCTATATTTTTATTCTCAAGGAGGTTTTTCATCATTTTATAATTTTTCAAAAGTATATTAACATCATTTATTGAAGTTCCAGATCCTTTAGCAATTCTTTTTTTTCTATCACCATCAATTATCTCAGGATGTAGTCTTTCCTTTTTCGTCATAGATTGTATAATTGCTTTCATCTTTTTAATATTCTTTTCATCAAAATTAATTGAATCAGAAATTTGTGGAAAATATCCCAAAAAAGAAGCAAAACCCCCCATCTTTTCGATTGACTCTATTTGTATCAAAAATGTTTCAAGATTAAATTTTTCCTTTTTTGTTACCTCTATTTTTTCTTCTTTTAATTTTTCAATTTTTTTAATTAACCCTTTTATATCGGTTCTTCCAAGAATCCTTAAAACCAAAGACTCTTCATCAAATTCTTCAAAATCATCAATTTTTTCTCCAACTCCTATAAATTTTATGGGAACAGATGTAACATATCTCATAGATAAAATTGCCCCACCTTTTGAATCTCCATCAAGCATTGTTGCAATTATACCTGTTAAACCAACATATCTCTTAAATTCAAGTGCAATATCAACACTTCCTTGCCCTAAAAGAGAAGAGGCAACTAAAAGAGACTCTGTTGGTTTAATTTCATCTTTTATCTCTTTTAACTCTCTCATCATCTCTTGATCTATATGAATTCTTCCAGGAGTGTCATAAATAATAAAATCAAATCTCTCTTTTTTTGCAATTTCTTTTGATTTTTTAATTAATTTTAATATATTTAGATTCTCTTCAAAATAAAAACTAACTTGTGCAATATTTGCTATCTCTTCAAGTTGTTTTATTGCTCCTGGCCTTTTAAGGTCCAATGGAACGAGTAAACTTCGATATCCCTTATTTTTTAAATAATATGAAAGTTTTCCAGCAGTAGTTGTTTTTCCACTACCTTGAATACCAAAAAGAATAATTTCTGTTGGTGGAATAGATGAAAATTTTAACGGTGCACTTTTACCTATTATTTTTAAAAGAGTATCATATAAAATTTTAGTAATTTGCTCCTCTGGAAGAACAGATTTTAAAATTTCCTCTTTTAATGCTTCTTCTTCAACTCTTTTTAGTATCTCTTTTACAACTTTTAGGTTAACATCTGCACTAATTAAAATTTTTTTAAATTCATTTAATCCTTCTTCTATATCGCTTCTTGTAAGTAAACCTTTTCTTCCAAATTTATCTAAAATATCTCTGATGCCTTTTCTTATGTTTTCAAACATTTCAAGTTTAATATTATATTTTTAAAATTTTTTTGTCAATAATTAAATAGTGTTAAAATTTTAATATATGAACTTTAAACACTTTTCAGGTGTTATCCATTTACATACAATATATTCAAAAGATAGTGAATTAACACCGATAGATTTAATAAAATATGCAAAAAGGGGTAAAATAGATTTTTTAATCATAACTGATCATAATTCTATAGAAGCAAAAAAGTATGAAGGTTTTTATGAAAATATCCTTTTGCTTGTTGGTGAAGAAATAACTCCTAAAAATGGAAATCATCTTCTTGCCATTGGTATTGAAAAATTTATCGAATGTTCAGATGATCCTCAAAAAAATATCGATAGAATAAATAAAGAAGGTGGACTATCATTTATTGAACATCCATTTTTTGAAGGAAACAAATTTATAAAAAAAGAAACAAGAATGAAATGGACAAATTGGAATGTAAAAAATTTCACTGGAATGTCAATTTTTAACTATACAACAGATGGTGGAGAGAGAATGAGGCCTTCTACTTATTTACTTTTTTATTTCTTTCCAGGACTTGATAGGGATATCCCAAATTATAAAACTCTTGAGAAATGGGATGAATTAAATCAAGAAAGAAGAGTTGTTGGTATTGGAACGCTTGATGCACATTTTTTATATTTTAAACTATTCAATAGAATAAAAATAGAAGTTTTTCCTTTTATTTATTATTTCTTTTCAATAAGGACTAATATAATAACAAAAGAAAATACTTTGTCAAAAGAAGTAATTTATAATGCTTTAAAAAATGGGAATGTTTATATTAATCATGAATATCTTGGAGATGGAAGAGGTTTTATTTTTGGATTGGAAAAAAGGAACAACTTTTATTTAATGGGTGAAAAAGTATTGTATGAAGGGAATGAAAATTTAATTGTAAAAACACCAAAAAGATGCCTTATAAGAATAATAAAAGATGGGAAGACTATTATTGAGAAAAAAGAGAAAGAAATTTATTTAAAAAATATTTCACAAGGTGTATATAGAGTTGAAACAGAAATTTTCCATAAATTTAATTATAAACCTTGGATTTTTTCTAATCCAATATATCTTTTAGATTATAAAAAATATGAAAAGTTTTTATGATAAAATAAAATTCAGTTTTAAGGAGGGAATTTATGACAAGAATTGGAATTATAGGCGGTAGTGGAGTATATACCATTGATGAAATTGAACATATAAAAGAAGATAGTTTAATTACACCATTCGGAATTTTTGAATATTTATTGGGAAAATATCATGAAAAAGAGGTTGTATTTGTTGCAAGACATGGAAAAAGACATCAGTTACCTCCCCATTTGATACCATACAGAAAAATTATATGGGGAATGAAAGAACTAAATGTTAAATATATTATTGCAACTTCTGCATGTGGATCCCTAAATGAAAATATGATGCCAGGTGATTTTGTAATAATTGATCAATTTATTGATTTAACAGATGGAAGAGAAGTGACATTTTTTGACACACCTGGTGATTTTAAACATACTGACATGACTGAGCCATATTCTCCATATTTAAGAGAAATAATAACAAAGGTTTTTGAAAAAATGAAAGTAAAATTTCATAATAGAGGTACATATATCACAATGAATGGACCAAGATATGAAACTAAGGCTGAAATTAAAATGCTTCAAATAATTGGAGGAGATTTAGTTGGAATGACTGGTACCCCTGAAGTTATTTTAGCAAATGAGGTTGGAATTCAATATGCCTCAATTGGAATAGTTACAAATTTTGCAGCTGGTATTCTTAGTAAAAAAATTTCTCATGAAGAAGTTGTTGAAATGATGAATCAAAAATTGCCAATTTTAAAAAAGGTAATTTTAGAAATTATAAAAGAGATTAAATTGGAGGTTTAAATGGATATTAAACCCATTGAATGGAAAAAGGACTCGCTTTTGGTTTTAGATCAAAGACTACTCCCCTTTGAAATAAAATATGAAGAATGTAAAAATTATTTAGAAGTTAGAAATGCAATAAAAGATATGAAAACAAGGGGCGCTCCTGTAATTGGAGTTACTGGAGCATATGGATTTTACCTTGGTATTAAAGAGTTGTATGAAGATAATAGATTAGATGAATATAAGTTAATCAAAGAAGCACTCATATCTTCAAGACCAACAGCAATTAATCTTATGTGGGCAGTCAATAGAATGGAGAAGGTTTTTTTAGCAAATAAAAATAATAAAAATCTTTTAGAAATTTTACTTAATGAAGCAATAAAGATAGAAAAAGAGGAAGAAGATAAATGTATCAAAATTTCAGAAATTGGAGAAAAATTAATAAATGATGGTGATACAATTTTAACTCATTGTAATACAGGTTCTCTTGCTACTTTGGGTCCTGGAACTGCTCTTGGAGTTATAAAATTTGCACATAGAAATGGTAAAAGAATTAAAGTTTTTTATACTGAGACAAGACCATATCTTCAGGGAGCAAGATTAACTGGATTTGAATTAATTAATGAGAAAATAGATTCAACTTTAATAACAGATTCAATGGCTGGATATGTTATGAAACTTGGATTAATAAGTAAAGTCATTGTTGGAGCAGATAGAATTGCAAGAAATGGTGATACTGCAAATAAAATTGGCACATATATGTTATCTGTACTTGCAAAAGAACATAAAATACCATTTTATATCGCAGCACCAACATCTACAATTGATATTAACATAAAAAATGGAGAAGAAATTCCAATTGAAGAAAGAAATGAAAATGAAATTAAATACATCAAAAATATCAAAATTACACTTGATGAAACAAAAGTATTCAATCCATCTTTTGATGTAACCCCTAATGATAATATAACTGGAATTATAACTGAAAAGGGTATTATATATAAACCATTTGAAGAAAATATTTTAAAAATCTTTTAATTTTGAATCTATTATTAGAGTAACAGGACCATCATTTATTAATTCTATTTGCATATATGCTCCAAAAACCCCCTCTTTAACAACAAAACCTTCTTTTTTTAATTTTTCAATAAATTTATTATATAATTCAAAAGCTTTTTCCCCTTTTTCTGCTCTTGTGAAATCTGGCCTGAAGCCCCCTTTTAAATTTCCGTAAAGTGTAAATTGAGATATTATCATAATTTCACCATTTACATCTTTTATAGAAAGGTTTAATTTCCCATTTTCATCATCAAAAATTCTTAAATTAGAAATTTTTCTTACAAGATAATTTATATCTTCATCATTGTCGCCAATTTCTATTCCTAATAAAACTAAAAAACCTTTTTCTATATGTGATATAATTTCTCCATTAACCTTCACTTTTGCCTCATTAACTCTTTGAACAACACATCTCATCTATTCACCTCTTTTTACATCAATAACATTTTGAATTGTTTTTATCTCATTTATTAATTCTTTTAATCTACCATAACCTGGAATTTGAAGAGTCATGTAAATAACTGTTGTTCTTTCTTTATTTTTAGCGGGTGGAGCATTTATTGATTCTATATTGTAGTTATATTTTGAAATAGTTGAAATAATGCTATTTAAAACACCTGGCTCATCTTTTACATGAATTTCAATTTTAACTGGATAAAAAATTTTTGTATTCTCTACCCAACTCACATTTATTAACTTATTAATATTATCTTTGCTTTGACCTAAAATTGAAAGTAAATTTTTACAATCTCTTCGATGAATAACAATACCCCTTCCTTTTGAAATATAACCTATAATATCATCACCTGGTATTGGAGTACAACATTTTGCTAAATTTATTAATATATTTCCTTTTATTCCTTCAACAATTACTCCAAGATTATTTTGAAGTTTAATTTTTCTTTCAAGACGAATCCCTTTATCTTCTTTTTCTTGAATTTCCTCTTTTGGTGTTTCTTCAATCTCTTTTTCTTTTCTTCTAAAAAATTGTCTTATCTTTTCTTTAGTTGACGAACTTTTTACAAATTTTAGCCAATCTCTTGAAGGTCCAGGTGAATTTTTTGAAGTTAATATTTCAACTCTATCTCCTGTTTTTAATTTATAATCAAGTGGAACAATTCTTCCATTTACTTTTGCACCAACACATTTGTGTCCTATTTCTGTGTGAATTTTGTAAGCGAAATCAACTGGTGTTGCATCTTGTGGTAGGTTAATGATTTCACCCTTAGGTGTAAAAACAAATATTTCATCTGAAAATATATCTTCTTTGACTCTATTAATAAATTCTTTAGCAGATGGAATTGTTCTATGCCATTCGGCAATTTGTCTTATCCAGTTGATTTTTTTTGATAAATCAGGGTCAATTTTTCTTCCACCTTCTTTATACATCCAGTGGGCAGCCATTCCCATTTCACATTTCTTATGCATTTCTTCAGTTCTTATTTGAATTTCGAATGGTTCACCATTATCGCCAATTAGAGTAGTATGTAAAGATTGATATCCATTTGGTTTTGGAATTGCTATGTAATCTTTAATTCTACCAGGAATTGGTTTCCATCTTGTGTGAACAATTCCAAGGGTTTTATAACAATCTGAAACTGTTGAAACTATCACTCTAAGTGCAGTTAAATCATATATTTCCTCAAAAGTTTTATTTTCTTGTTTCATTTTTCTATATATTGAATATAAATTCTTGGCTCTTCCTTCAATTCTTGATTTAATACCATTTTCTTCAAGAAGCCTCTCAATTTCCTTCTTAATCTCTTCTATTTCCTTTTCTCTCTCTTCTCTTTTTTTTGCAACTTTTATTTTTAAATCTTGGAAAATTTCTGGTTCAAGATATTTAAATGAAAGATCTTCAAGTTCCCATTTTAATGTGTATATACCAAGTCTATGAGCCAATGGGACATAAATTTCCATTGTCTCTTTAGCAATTTCTCTTCTTTTTTCAGGTGGTAAATATTTTAGTGTTCTCATATTGTGTAATCTATCTGCAAGTTTAATAAATACTACCCTAAAATCAGAAGCCATTGCTATCAAAACTTTTCTTAGGCTTTCTAACTTCCACTCTTCAAGTGATAAAAATTTTATTTGTGAAATTTTACTTACACCATCAACCAAACTTGCAATTTCTTTTCCAAATTTATCCCTAATTGTATCAATTGTGACATTTGTATCCTCAACCACATCATGAAGAATTGCTGCAGCAAGTGTTGAAAAATCTACATTAAAATCAAGCAAAATTAGAGCAACATTTAATGGATGTAAAATATAAGGCTCATGAGATGCCCTTTCTTGACCCTCATGAGCCTTTTTTGCAAAAAGATATATATCCTCTAATTCTCTTATCTCTTTTTCAGAGAATTTATCTTTTAGTTTTTCTTTAAGTACCTCCCAGAGTTCATCCTCTAAGAGAAGTTTAGTTTTTCCATCTTCCATATAATAATTATAATTTCAAAATTGAATAAAGTGGATATTTTGATAACATATCCCTCCCCTTAAGATCAATTAATTCAATTAAAAAATCAAATCCAACGACTACTCCTCCAAGTTTTTCAACAAGTTCTGCGGCTGCCTTTGCAGTACCACCAGTTGCTAAAACATCATCAACAATTAAAACTCTATCTCCCTTTTGTATTGAATCTAAATGAACTTCAAGGATTGCCATTCCATATTCAAGTTCATACTCTTTTCTTTCGGTTTTCCACGGTAGTTTTCCTGGTTTTCTAATTGGAACAAAGCCAGCGTTTAAATTATAAGCAATTGGTGAGGCTAAAATTAAACCCCTTGCTTCAATTCCAACAACTAAATCTATTTTTTCATTTTTAAATGGTTCAACCATTAAATTTATTGCCTCCCTAAATGCATCCCTATTTTTTAATAAAGGTGTAATATCTCTAAAAAGAATTCCTTTTTGTGGAAAATCAGGAATATCTCTTATAAATTCTCTTAAATCCATTTTACCTCTTACCTCCTTTTTTCTTTTTCTTATTTTTTGGTTTATTTTGACTTATTTTAACAGGATTTGTTGCTACTTGAACTTTACTCGCTTCTTCAACACCTTTAAATTCTTTTTTAGTTTCTTCAAATTTATGTTTACTTAAATTATTCCAAACAACAAGTAGAGGTGCTGCAATAAAAATTGATGAATATGTTCCAGCAGTTATTCCAAATAAAAGTGTAAATGAGAAATCTCTAATTGTTGAGCCACCAAAAATAAGAATTGCAATAATTGCAAGGAGGGTTGTTAAAGAAGTATTTACTGAACGAGTAAATGATTGTTGAATACTTTTATTGATTATTTCATCATAAGAGTATTTGTCTTTTAAAATTTTGAGGTTTTCTCTTACTCTATCAAGAACTACAACTGAATCTTGAACAGAATAAGCAATTATTGCAAGAAGTGCACCAATAAAAGGACTGTTAACTTGTTGTCTTATTAATGCAAGTAGACCAACTGTTATGATTGTATCATGAATAAGTGCTAATATTGTAACAAC
Organism: Caldisericia bacterium; assembly: GCA_030018355.1. Taxonomy (NCBI): domain Bacteria; kingdom Pseudomonadati; phylum Caldisericota; class Caldisericia; species Caldisericia bacterium. The sequence continues at coordinate 18,477 of JASEFN010000007.1, forward strand.
TGCAAATCTAAATTGGAATCTTAATGTAATATAAATGAATATAAAGGTTAAACCAACAAGTAAAGCAATTATTCCTGCTCTTTTAAGTTCATTACTAATTGTAGGACCAATAGAAGATAGCCTAAGATTTTCTCTGTCTAATTTTCCAAATTTTTCTTCAAGTTTAGTAAATATCTTTTCTCTTTCATCAGCGCTCAAATTTTTTTGATTAATTCTTATAATCAATCTGCCATCTTGAGAAACTTGAATAACACTTGAGCCATAACCAAATTCTTTTAAAACATCCCTTGCATCACTAACTGTTGGGGTTTTTTCAAATTTAAGATCAAGAATAGTTCCACCAGTAAAATCTAAACCATAATTTAATGGAGATTTAATAGTGAAATAATTAAAAACAATTGCAACAATTGAGACTAAAATAAAAATAAGAGAAATTGAAAAATAAATTTTTCTCTTTGGAATAATTTGTAAATTTTCAATATTAAATAATCTCATTTTTACACTCCTTTAATATCCAAAAATTTTTCCATTCTTTGCAAGAGGTGTTATTGAAAAAATATCAAGGAGAAGCCTTGTTGTAAATATAGCAGAGAAAAATGAAATAAGAATTCCAATTGTTAATGTTACACCAAAACCTTTTATTAAACCAATTCCAAAATAGATAATTGCAAGTGCACCAGAAAGTGTTGTAATATTTGAATCAAGAACAGTTCTAAATGCTTTATTAAAACCTAAACTTATACCAGTTTTAAGAGTTTTACCACTTCTTATCTCCTCTTTTATTCTTTCAAAAATTATTACATTAGCATCAACCGCCATACCTAATGTTAAAACAAAACCTCCAATTGCAGGAAGTGAGAAAGTAGCATTTAAAAGGATCAATACGGCTAAATCAATTAAAACAAAAATTAAAAGTGCAACTGATGCTAAAAAACCCATTAATCTATAATAAACTGTCATATATAATACAACCAAAACAAATGCTAAAATTGCAGCCTTTATACTCATTGCAATCATATCTTCCCCTAAAGAAGGCCCAATTATTTCAGATGATAGAATGTTAACTTTTAAAGGAAGCGATCCACCTTTAAGCAAAGCAACATATTGAGATGCTTGATCAATTGTAAAATCACCCTCAATTACTCCTTTACCATCAGGTATTTCACTTTTTACAACAGGATTCATAAGTAGTTCTTCATCTAAATATATAGCAATATGTTTATCAATATTTTCTTTCGTCGCTTGTGCAAATTTTTGTGTTCCTTCTGAATCAAGTTCAAAAGCAATTACTGCTTGACCCTTTTTTGCTGGATCTGTATTTAATTGAACTCTAACATCTTTCAAATTTGCTCCAGTTAAAATTACTGTTCCATCTTCAAGTTTAAACTGTAAAAGAGCAGTTTTTCCAATTAATTTTTCAATATCTTCAAGTTTTAAATTTCTTTGTCCAGGAATATCAATAATTATTCTTTTACTATTTAAACCTCCTTCTCTTTGAACTATTGCTTCAGAAATACCTAAAGCATTTACTCTTTTTTCAATTACTGCTTTTGTACTTTCTACAAGTTCTGGCGTTGCTTTAACCTGTTCTGTATCAATACATTCAAGAACTATGTGAACTCCACCTTTAAGATCCAATCCAAGTGTTGGTGTTTTTGTTTTAACAGCCCAGATAGCAATTGCTATAACAACTATTAGAAAAATTAGTCTACCAAAATAGCTTTTTAACTTCATATATTCCTCCTAAAGTTAAATAAACAACCTAAATAATTTTAGTTTAAAATTAATCAAAGTCAAGGTAAACAACAATAATATAATATCATAAAATATTTTTAATTTGACAAAAATTTTGTTTAAAAGTTATAATTTTAAAAGAAAGGAGAGAGAATTTGATTAAAAGAAAAGATGGAAGAGGAAACGAGGATATAAGAGAATTTAAGATTGATATAGATTTTTTAAAGTATCCGAATGGTTCAGCCCTTATTCAAATGGGTGATACAAAAGTCATTTGTACAGCAATGGTTGAAGAGAAAGTGCCTCCTTTTTTAAAAAATACAAATTCTGGATGGATTACTGCTGAATATTCTCTTCTTCCTGGTTCTACATATCCAAGAACAATAAGAGATATTGATAAAGGAAGAATTGAGGGTAGATCACAAGAAATTCAAAGGTTAATAGGAAGAGCATTAAGGGCAGCTGTTGATCTAACTGCAATTTCAGGCTTAACAATTTGGATAGATACTGATGTAATTCAAGCAGATGGAGGAACAAGAACTGCTGCAATAAATGGTGGATTTGTAGCAATGTATATTGCACTTGCAAAATTATATAAAAATGGAAAGATACCATACTTTCCTATTAAAAGTTTTATAGGAGCAATAAGTGTTGGTATATATAATGATGAAATTATAATTGATTTAGATTTTAATGAAGATTTTGATGCACAAGTTGATTTAAATCTTGTTATGAATGAAAATAAAAAAATAATAGAAATTCAAGGAACTGCTGAAAAAAGAGACTATTCTTTAGAAGAACTTTTTAACATGATTAAACTTGGATGGAAAGGCATCAGTAAAATAATTGAATATGAAAAAGAACTTCTCAAAAAAGTTATTTATAGCTACTAAAAATAAAGGAAAATTAAATGAGTATATTTATCTATTAAAAGAACTTAATTTAGAGATCTTGACTCCGTTTGATTATCCAAATTATAATTCTCCAGATGAAATAGGGTCTACTTTTTTAGAAAATGCACTATTAAAAGCAAGGCATGGATATGGATATACAAAAATACCAACTATAGCAGATGACTCTGGTTTATCAGTTGATATATTAAATGGATTACCAGGAATTTATTCAAAAAGGTTTTATGATAATAGTGGAGATTTCGATAAAAATATTGAGAAATTATTAAATATGTTAAAAGATGTTCCTTTTGAAAAAAGAAAGGCAAGATTTATTGCTATAATTGTTTATAAAGATTCATTTTATGAAGAAATTTTTACAGGTGAACTTGAAGGATATATATTTAATGAGAAAAGAGGTAATTTTGGCTTTGGATATGATCCTATTTTTTATTTACCTCAATTTTCAAAAACAGTAGGAGAACTTACTTTTGAAGAAAAGAACAAGATAAGTCATAGAAAAAAAGCGATAGAAAAGTTTATCAACTTTTATAAAACTACTCTTCAACAGTTATAACTTTCTTTATTTTTAAAATATCCATTTTATTTTCATCAAGTATAAATGAAAACTCGTTTTCTTCACATGGTGAAAGTATATAGTTTCCTCTTTTAATGTATAATGTACAAAATTTTGCTTTTTTTCCTATTTTAACAATTAATCTATCTTGATTATATAGTTCATTTTCATGTGAACTAATTATATAATCACCCTTATTTATATTCATTAATGGTAAATTGTTGCTATTATATTTAATAATAAAATCTTTATTTGAAATCAATTTTTTTGGTACATAAATTTCTCCAAAGTCACCCTCAAAAAATTCTTTATTTTCATCTATTAAATAATTAACTTTTATTTTTTTAAAATTAATTTTAATATCTTCTTCTAAATTCATATCTTCAAAAAAATAAGATATTGGAATTTCAAATGATCTCGATATACTCTCTAAAACTCTTAAAGTAATTTCTTGTTTTCCACTCTCAAGAATATGAATATATGCTGTCGAAACGCCTATTCTTGCCGCAAAATCTGCTTTCGATAAACCAAGTCTTTTTCTTAACTCTATTAATCTTTCTCTTAATCCCATACAATTATATTTTATCATAATTATTTATAATTTTAAATAGTATAAAAAATTAGAGGGAGGTTTTTATGTTTTTAAAAACCTCCCTCTTGAAAGGTTTTAATTAACCTTACTTTTTTGGAACAATTGCTTTTAACTCTTTACCTGGACGGAATGCTGGAACTTTCTTTGCAGGAATTTGAATTGGTTTTCTTGTTTGAGGATTAATACCTTTTCTTGGTTTTCTTTCTCTTACTTCAAATGTTCCAAATCCTACAAGTGCAACCTTTTCCCCCTTTTTTAAAGCATCCATTACTGTTTCAATGAATGCTTCAAGTGTTGCTGCTGCAACTTTTTTTGTTACACCAGCCTTTTCTGCAATCGCTGATACAATTTCTGGTTTAGTCATTTAAACTTTCCTCCTTTCTTTAAAAAATTTTTATTATTTTTATAAAATTTAAACTAATTTTCTTCACTTTTCAAAATCCTTGTCATTAAACTCTTAACAGATATCATTGGTTCCTTATTTTCATATATTATACAATAAACTTCACTTATAATAGGCAAATCAAGATCTTTATTGTTTTCATATACAACCTTTGAAGTAAAGACTCCTTCTATTACTTGTCTAGTGGAAGAAATTATCTCTTTTGGTTTAATTCCTCTACCTATCATTTCACCAAACCATCTATTTCTTGAAAGGTTTGAAAAAGAAGTTGCTACTAAATCTCCCAACCCTGAGAGTCCGTAAAAAGTTTCTTCTTTTGCTCCATACTTTTTTCCAACTCTAATCATCTCTTTTATACCTCTTGTTATCAACGATGCTTTAGTGTTCACTCCAAATCCTAAACCATCAGATATACCAGCAGCAATAGCAAGCACATTTTTCAAACTCCCTCCTAACTCAACTCCAATGCTATCTCTTGAAGTATATACTCTAAAATACTCATTTGTCAAGAGGTTTTGAAACATCTCACTTAATTTATCATCATTAGAAGCAACAACAGATGATGTTGGAATTCTTAAGGCTACTTCCTTTGAAAAGTTTGGTCCTGAAAGAATAGCATAATTTTTGGTTTCTAAAATTTCTTCTAAAACTTCACTCATTCTTTTTCCTGTTTTCATCTCTATACCTTTAGATGCTATAAGAAAATTTTTGTTTCTTATTTTCTTTTTATTTATTTGCGATAAAACATCTCTTACATGTTGAGATGGGACAACAATAAAAATAATATCTGTTTTATCAATAACCTCTTCTAAATTATTTGTAAGTTCAATTTCATTAGGTATTAAAAAGCCGGGTAAATAATAGATATTTTCTCTTGTTTCTTTAATAATTTTTAATGTTTCTTTAGAATGAAACCATATAATAACTTCAAATTTTTTTCTAAATAGATGTAATCCTAAAGATGTTCCCCAGCCTCCTCCACCTATAATTCCAATTTTCATTTTCTTTTTTCCTTTCTTTTCTCTTTAATTATAAAATCAATAAAAACTCCTTCTAAATCAAATTTATCTCTTATTCTATCCACTAAATATCTTAAATAATCTTTTTTCAAAAAATCTTTATCATTAACTGTTAGAGTAATTTCTTTTATATTATTATTATCTACCATCACATCATAAATTTTCAATAATTTTTTACCTTTTCTAGGAGGAGGATGTTTTGTTATCAAATCAAAAATTATATCTTTTATTTGAATTTGAGATAACTCTTTTTTTATATTGTTAAAAACGATATCTATAAGTTTGAAAATTAAATTTAAATTTTCTTTTTTTAATGCTGAAATCATAACTTGAGGATAAAAAAGAATTTCATTTAATCTATATGCAACTTCATTTAAATATTGATCTAATTTTTTGGGGTTTATTAAATCCAATTTATTCATTACAAGAATCCCTGATTTTTTATTTTTCAATATTAAACTCATTAAATGTTCGTCAGTTCTTGAAACATCTTCACAAGATATAACAAATAAAACAATGTCACTCTCTTTTATAGCCTTTATAGCCCTTAAAGAAACATAAAAATCTAAATCTTTTAAAATGCCCTTTCTTACACCAGGTGTATCAAGAAAAATATAATCTTTACCATTATAACTGATCAAGTGCTCAATTATATCTCTTGTTGTACCAGGTTCGCTAGAAGTAATGGCTCTTTCAAAATTTGAAATAGCATTAAGAAGAGTTGATTTACCAACATTTGGTTTTCCAATAATAGAAATTTTAGGTAATTTTGTTTCAATAAGTCTATCTTCTTTATAATCTATTTTTATCTTCTCATTGATTTTTTCAATTAATATATCAATTCCAATTTTTTTTGTTGCAGATATTTTTAAGGGTTCTCCAAAACCAAGTTCTAAATAGATATAACTTTCTTCACATGCTCCATTTAAATCACACTTGTTTAAAACTAAAATTACTTCTTTATTCTTTTTATGTAACATTTTAGCAATTTTTCTATCTTCATCAGTAACTGTTTTTATACTTCCATCAATTAAAAATATTACAAGATTGCTTGTTTCAATAGCAATTTCAACTTGCATTCTAATTTTTTCGCTAAGTTCTGTTTTTTCATCAAAAGAAATCCCACCTGTATCTAAAAATGAAACTTTTTTTCCATTTATAAAACCCTCTCCATATATATAATCTCTTGTTGTTCCAGGTAATTCATAAGTAACTGCTTTACTTTTTTTAATTAAAGTGTTAAAAAGGGTGGATTTTCCTGTATTAGGTCTTCCAACTATTGCAATTTTAAACATTTCTCTTTTATCCTTTCTATTACAAAATCTGGAGTTGATGTACCTGAAACTATACCAACTTTTTTAATATTTATAAACCAATCATTCTCAATTTCATCCTCATTTTCAATGTGATATGTTTTCACAAATTTTTTTCCAATTTCATATAACCTTTTTGTATTTGAGGAATTTTTTCCACCAATGACCAATAGCAAATCAACTTTTTTTGCTACCTCTTCTACTTCAATTTGCCTTTTTTTACTTTCTTTACATATGGTATCATAAAAAACAACATTTTTAATTTTCTCACTTATTTTATTTTTCATTTTTTTATAAAATTCTTCACTCTGTGTTGTTTGAACTATAACCCCGACTACTCCATTAATGTGGGGAATGTTATCATTTTCATCTATAACAAAAGTTTTTTCACTTTTTAAATTTGAATATAAAAAGATAATTTCCTGATGATTTTTTTCACCAATTATAAATAAAAATTGACCCTTTTGAAGTATCTTTTTACCAATAATTAATGATTTAATAACTAGTGGACAGGTTGCATCAACTATATTTAAATTTTTTTTATTTGCGAACATATACTCCTCGAAGCTCAATCCATGTGCAGGTATTATAAAAGTGCTTTTTTCTGGAATTTCATTTAAATCTCTAACTACAATTAAACCCTCTCTTTCAAGTTCCATATTAACATCTTTATTGTGAACAAGTTCTTTATTTATATAAACTTTCCCTCTTCTGTTTAATTCTTTTTTTACTAGTTCATATGCTCTTTTTACACCACTACAAAAACCTAGAAACTTGCTTTCAATTATTTCCATATTTAATTTAAAACTCCTCTTTTAATCTCTCTATAAATAGTTTTTTTAATTCTTCTGTATACTCATTAAGGGTCTCTGAATTGAATTCTTTATTTTTATATTTATCAGGATAAATGGGAGGATAAATTTTACTTTTAATTTTTGTAAAAAATTTAGGAAATTTGCTCCCCCTTGGAAAAGCATCAAAACTCCCTTTGATTAAAATCATTTGAATTGGAGAGTTATTTTTTAAAGAAAAGAAATTGGCTCCTGAATGGAAATTCTCTTCCTGAAATTTACCATCTGGACTTCTTGTTGCTTCAGGAAAAATACCTAAATTCTCATTTTTATTTAAATAGTATAGACCCAATTTAATAACATTTCTATCAAGTTTATTTCTTTTAACAGGAATAATTTCCATAAATTCTAAAAATTTCTTAAGAAAACCCTTAAACACTTCTTCTTTTGCAAGAAAGTGAATATATTTATTTGGTTTAAGAGAAATTGCCATAATTAAAAAATCAAACCATGAGTTATGATTTGCAACAAAAATAATTCCACCACCATTTAATTCATTCTCTTTCCCATAAACCTTAAAGAAAAAGAAAAGCTTAAATAAAATAAATGCAATAATATAAAGGATAAAATATACTAATTTTCTAAAAAATCTTTTCATATTAACCCTCTCTTTTTTAACTCATTAATAACTATATTTAATGTATCTTCTTTTTTTAAATTTGTATTATCAATTATTAATGCATCCTTTGCAGGCTTTAATGGTGAAATTTTCCTTGAAGTATCTCTTATATCTCTTTTAAATAGTTCTTCTTCAATTTTATCAGGAGAATAACCCTTTTCAATGAGTTGTTTTATCCTTCTTTTTTTCCTCTCTTCTTCATCTGCGGTTAAAAATATTTTTAAATCAGCATTTTTAAAAACAACAGTACCTATATCTCTACCTGCGACTACTAAATTTTCACTTTTTGCTAAATTTCTTAAATAATTATTTATAACCCTTCTTACACATCTATTCATTGATAATTTTGAACTAATATCAGAAACTTCTGGAGAATAAAGTTCTTCTTTGTCTTCAAAGGTCTCAAAAATTTCATTCCAATTTTTTGATTTTAAAAATTTTTTCAAATTTTTATTTTCTAATTTATATAGATAAGCAACAATTCTATAAAGTTTTCCAGAATCTATAAATTTAATACCAAGATAATTTGAAAGATTTTTTCCTAATTTTGTTTTACCTGATGCAGAGGGGCCATCAACTGCAATAATCATATTTAATATTCAATTCCTCTTCTTCCACTTATGCCTTTATTAAATGGATGTTTAATCATTTTAAATTCTGTAACATAATCACTTATCTCTAAAATCTCATTTGGAGCGTCTCTACCAGTTAAAACAAGTTCAAGTTTCTTAGGTTTATTTATAACAAACTCTAAAAATTCATCCATAGGTAACATATTATATTTTAATACAAGATTTATCTCATCAAGAACAAGTATATCAACAAGTTTTGAAATTTCTTTTGCCTTTTCAAAAGCCATTCTTACATGTTTTAAATCTTCTTCACTTGGATTTTTAAAATCAATAAAACAAATTTTACATGAAAGATCACATTTTTCAAAACCCTGTTTAATAAGTGATGATTTTGGACAATCTCTACCAAAGTGGTAAAAAATTACATCAGGATATAATTTATATAAAAAAAATAACTCACCATAATAACTTATTCCTTTTAGAAATTGTATAAAACCGATTTTATAATGATGACCTAATGCCCTAATTATTAAACCAATACTTGATGTAGTTTTTCCCTTTCCATCACCAGTATAACAATGAATTAAACCTAACTCATTCATTATTCACCTCTTTTAATTTTTGAATATTTAATTGATAATTTTTTGATATCACCATTTCCAAAATCAACTACAATATAAGGATTTATATTGTCATTTACAATTTCAATAATTTTTCCATATCCAAATTCATCATGATAAATAATATCATTTTTATTAAATTTTATTTCAACTGGTTTTACAGAATTTTGAAAACTTAAATTGTTATATTGTAAATTTTCTTTATTTTCATCTGTTTCATTCAAATTTTCAAAATACTTTGAAGGTATTTCTTTAATAAATCTTGATAAATCTGGAAAATCAGGAATACCTCTTCTTGTTCTCCTTAAAGAATAAGTAAAATAAAGATCTTCTTTTGCTCTTGTCATTGCAACATAAAAAAGTCTTCTTTCTTCCTCAATATCGTCTTTTGATAATAAAGACTTAAAATGAGGAAAAAGTCCTTCTTCTAAACCAACAATAAAAACTGTATGAAATTCTAAACCTTTTGCTGAATGAACAGTCATAAGTGTTATTTTTTCTGAAGAATCAATAGTATCAACATCACTTATTAATGAAATATATTGAAGAAAATCTTCAAGATTTTTACTTTGTGTTCTTTCATAAAATTCTTTTATTATATTTAAAAATTCATATATATTTTCTTTTCTTTCTTCATCAAGTTCTTCAATAAAATTTGTATCATTCAAAATTGAATCTACTAAATTAAAAACATCATCCTTTTTAACTTTCCAACTTTTATAATTTTTTAGAAAATTTTTTAAACCTAATTCTATTTTTTTATTTTTTATCTCTAATAAAACGCTTTCAATCGTCTCTTCAAGAGAATATCCATTTTCTAAATAATTTTTAATCTTTTCAAAAGTCTTCTCACCTATACCAATCTTCGGAAAATTAAAAACTCTCTCAAGTGACAAAAAATCTTTATCATTTAAAATTATTCTTAAATATGAAATTATATCCTTTATCTCTTTTCTTTGATAAAATTTAATTCCACCAACTAATCTATATGGAATATTTTTAAGAATCAAAAAATCTTCAAAATTTCTTGATTGAGCATTTGTTCTATATAAAATTGCAATTTCATTTGGTTTAATTCCTGAGTTTATTAATTCTTCGATTTTATTAACGACAAATCTTGCCTCATCTATTTCATTTAAAGCAGAATAGAGTTTAATTTTATTTCCTCCCTCTTTTATTGCAACGAGTGGTTTCTCTTCTCTTTTTTTATTTTTAGAAATTAATTCTTTTGCAGCATTAACAATTAATTCTCTACTCCTATAATTTTCTGCAAGATAAACAACTTTAACATTATCAAAATCATCTTTGAATTGTAGCATTAGTTCTGAACTAGAACCTCTAAATCTATATATACTTTGATCATCGTCTCCAACAACAAAAATATTTTTATTATATTTTGTTATTGCTTTTAAAAGTTTATGTTGTGATGGATTTATATCTTGATATTCATCAACAAGGATAAATTTAAATTTTTCAGAATATACTCTCGCAAGGATATCATTTTCATTTAGGAGTTTTGTTACGAAGTTTATTAAATCATCAAAATCAAGCATATTTCCAATTTTTTTAATTTCTTCATATCTTAAAAAAATTCTCTTTATTACTTCTTCATAGCCATCTCTTGGTTTAAAATCTTCAACAAAATATCCTCTTGATTTTATATAAGAAATTTTTGAAAAAATATCTTGTGGAATAAAGTAATTTTTAGATAGATCTAAAAATTTAATTGCTTCTTCGGTAATTTTTATTGAGTCTTCTTCATCAATTATTGAAAAATTTTTATCAAAACCTAAATGATAAATTTCGTCTCTTAATATTCTGGCGCAAATTGAATGAAAAGTTCCAATCCACATAAAATCTATGTTTTTATTTAAAAGTTTTTTTATTCTATCTTTCATCTCTTCTGCTGCCTTGTTAGTGAATGTAACAGCAAGAATATTCTTTGGATTAATTTTTAGTTCTTCTATTAAATATGCTACTCTAAAAGTAAGTGTTTTTGTTTTTCCACTTCCCGCTCCTGCAAAAACAAGAAGTGGCCCCTCTGTATGAAGAACTGCTTCTTTTTGATTTTCATTTAATTCTTTTTCTATCAAATTAAGTATAAATCCCATATTACCAAAATAAGTATAACATAACACAAAAAATTATATTTAAATAATATATAGTAAGAATAAAAATTCTTACAAAATAAATTAATTATGAATTTTAAAAATTAATTTTAATTATTTTAATATTTTACTCCTCTTTCTTTTTAGTTTTGCAACCACTCCTTTTTGAAGTTTTTTTCTCTTTCTTTTCTTTGTTTGTTTTTGTTTCTGATTTTTTTGTTGCTTTTCTTGGTGACATTTTTAACCTCCTAAATTAATTTAAAAATATTTTTAATTTAAATTTAATATATTTTTCTAAAAAATCAATACATTACATTAAGGAATAACCTTTCCCCAATTTTGAGCTAATATTATTAAATCAATTCCATTAATTATTAAATCACCATTAAAATCACAATTTGGATTCCAGTTCAAGTCTTGAGGAGTGGAGCCAAAAGCCTGCATTAATAATATCAAATCAAGACCATTTACAATTTTATCTCCATTTACATCACCTCTAACTCCACCAGATGCAGAAATTTTTATATTATTAATAAAAACTTTACATGGAATATAATTTGGTACTGAATTATATAAATTCAAATTAGCAATCTTAATAGATGTATCTCCTTCTTTTATACTTCTAAATGTTATTGTGAATAGTGTACCATTACCACTTATACCTTTAATTTGAGGTCTAACTGCTTGCAATATCACATAACCTTCAAGATTATAAATTTTATAAGAAACTATTGGTGTTATATTATCACTTGAGATAAAACTACCTCCTTTAATTTCTTCAACTTGCATAAATTCTGGGTCAAAAAGTATATACATACTTAGTGAAACAAGATCAGTAACATTATTAATATTGATGTCAATGTTAAATAGTTCTCCATTTGTAACATTAATTTGAGATGGTAAAAGAGCAATAGTTGTAGCACTTTCATCATAAAGGGATACAATTAAATTTTGTGCTCTAACTTTTCCTCCACTTTCTCCTTTTACAACAAATTTGTATGTCCCAGAATTTATATTAGTTGGGAACTCTATCTTTAAATATGAAGTATCTATAACATATGGAATTGTTTCTGGAACGAAACTATAAATTATACCCTGAGGTATAGGTCCATCTTGTAATTCAAGTTTTAAATTAACATTATCTTTAAAAATATTGTCTCTTTTTATTTTAACAATATAAAATAAAGTGCCTCCTTTTGTTACACTTCTTTCTAATGGAGGTTCTATTTCAATCTTAAAATCTCCGGTTGGTTTAACTAAAACATTTAAATTTATTGTTGTTGTGAAACTTTTACCTCCACCTCTTCCAACTAATGTAATAAGATATGAATTTGCTGGTGTTGTATCTTGTGTTGCAATTGTTAAAGTAGAAGTCTGACCTGGATAAATTTCTTGTGGTGAAAATCTTACTTCACTATTTAGTGGAGGATTTAATAAACTTAATTTAACTTTTGTATTAAAACCACCAACACCTTCTAAAGATATTCTAAATATTCCAGTCTCACCTTGATAGATGTTGTTTTTGTTTAAAATATTTGAAACATTTAAAATAAAGGAGCCTTCTACTTGAGGTTTAACAAGTAAAGTTACATCTTTTGTTCTTATAATTGAACCACTTACTCCTTTAATTCTTAAAGTGTAAGATTGAGGTATTGTTGTAAGAATTGCTCTAACTATTAATTTTGAGTTTGGAAATGACGAATTAATAGCTGAAGGATTAAATTCATATTGAATTCCAGGTGGTGGATTTTCAATTGAAAGAGATATTGTATCAGTAAATCCTCCATATGGTGTAAAAGATATGTTAAATGTAAATTCATCATCTCCAACATATATTTCTCCCTTATCAGGATTTACATTTAATGAAAAATATGGCTCGACATTCACTGAAAGACGTATATTTCTTAATCTTCTTGAAACCAAACTTTTTGCCACAATTCTCATATTATAAGTTCCAGAGGAAACTCCCTCAGGTATATTTATTTTTAAAGTAGAAGTTTTAATCTCATTTGTTAGAATTTTAGGTTCAAAATTGTATATTAAATTTGCTGGTGCATTTTCAAGAGTTAATTCTACGCTACCTGAAAAATTGCTAAAAGGTATTAAATTTATTGTAAAAGAGACTTCTCCACCAACATAACTTATTTGAGTATCAGGTGTAACATTTATATCAAAATCATTTTCAAAAAATGCATAAAGGTAATGATCTTGAGATACAACAAATATTCCACCTTCTGCAATAGCAGGAGAAGACTGAATTTCTCCTTGTGTTTCATATTCCCATATCTTTTCTCCTGTTCTTCTATTTAAACCATAGATTTTTTTGTCATTAGATCCAAAATAAATATAATTTCCAGAAATTGCTGCAGAACTTTCAATTTTTCCACCTGTTTGAAATGGAAACCCACCCCTAATAGTACCTGTTGTTTTTTCAATTGAATAAAATCTACCTAGTTCATCACCAATATATATTGAATCATCGCCAACAGATGCTGTTGCAGAAAATTGACTGTTTGTTGAAAACTCTCTTACAAAAGAAAGAAGAGTTGTTAAGAAAACTATTTTGCCATTCTCAAATGAATAAGATGATTTTATAGGAATATATAGGTAATTTCCATCAGTGGAAATTGATGAATAATTTTGAAACGCGGTAATTCCAGTAGGTTTATAATATGGAATTGGAGAAACACCACTCAGAACATCTATTGCATATACTAAACCATCAAAAGTTAATACATAAACTGAACCACCAAGATAACATGGAGAACCTTTTACTCCATGATTTGAAAGTGGGAATCTCCAAATAAGCCCACCAGTTTCTGGATCTAAAGCATAAACATAGGATTCTAAACCATTAGTTGCAAAAACAATTCTATTTTCAGCAATTATAGGGGAACCCTCTGCCTGACCTCTGAAAATTGTTGGGTTATTTGCATCAGAAAATTCCCAAATTTTTTCACCAGTAAGAGCATTAATTGCATAAATACCACTATTTTTATTTACATCGCCACCAGAACATACATAAATTTTTCCGTTATAAAATAGAGGTGATCCATCTATTATATTTGGTGTTTGAAAAATCCATTTAGGCTGCCAATTACCACCATTAATAACAACATTTTTTGCATCATTTATACTAAATGCATAAACTTTACCTTGAGCATCTCCAACATAAACATATCCATTTGCAACAATTGGAGATGATTTTGAATTTGTTGAAAGTTGACTCTTTGCAACAGGATCATCTTTTTTTGGTAATTTATTTGGATCTATTTCAATATCTGCAAATCCTGTATGTTTTGAATCTTTCATAAATGTTGTCCACATAGACCCCTGATTTATATTTCCTTTAACATTAAATTTTCCCAAAGATAGAACTAAAACTAAAATAAAAATTGTTAATAAAATTTTACTTCTCATTTTTCCTCCTAATTAATAACCAGGATATGTTATTGTTATAATTTGCAAATCAGGATCCCAATCAACTTTAGCACCAAGTGCTTCTGAGACAAATCTTAATGGAACAACAGTTCTACCACCACCTATTTCTGGAATTTCTATTACTTTCGGTGGTACTTCAAGGTAATATCTCTCATTATTAACAAGTGCTTCTTTTTTTCCAATCCAAAGCACCACTGTTTTATTTTCAAGTGTGATGGTTATTTTTTGTTCTTTTGCATCCCAGGCAACATTTGCACCAAATGATTCAGCAATAAATCTTAGCGGAACCAAAGTTCTTCCATTTTCAATAAATGGAGCAAGTTCAAGAATTATTGTTTTATCATTCAATACAGCCATGAGATTCCCAATTTGTAATCTAATAATTGTTCTTGATTTATATTTTATTGTTAAAACTTTTACTGTTTCATTTCCTGCCCTATCAATCGCTTTAACTTCGATTTTGTTTAATCCATCTTCAAGTGAGTATGAAATTTTGAATTCTCCAGTTTGTTGATCAGATTGGGTAGATATATCCTTCACTTTTACAGTTATTCCAGGTTCAGTTTTTCCTTTTATTTCGATTATTTTCTCTAAAACCTCAGTGTTTGACAAGGGCGAAATAATTTCAAGTTGAGGTGGTGTAATATCAATTTTGAAAGTGTATGTTAAAATATTTGATTCATTTCCTGCCTCATCTTTTACTTTAACAGAAAATGTATGATCACCCTCTTTTAAGTTAGGTGTTAAAAATTTAGTAATTTTTTTCCAATCACTCCAAGAAGAATCATCTAATTTATAAGAATATAGTAAATTTTCTGAAAGTGTTTTATCATCACTACCCTCCCATTGAAATTCTATACTTAAAGTTTGATTAGTTTCAGATGGCGGAGTTTTTATAAATTTAATTGTTGGTGGAGTTGTATCAACTGGATAAACAGTAATTTTTATATTTGCATCACTTGTATCAACTTGAATTTGTCTCATTTTTGAATCAAAAAGATAAATGTTATTTAATGAAACATCATAACTTCCTATATTTCCTCCCTTAACTTTAACATTTAAAAGAAGACCTGAGCCGCTAATTCCATTTATTTGTCCAATCCTTGAAATACCAACTATAACTCTATTTTCAGATTGTTTAATTGCTTTTAATAAAACAATGTTTCTTTTATCTTTTGCTAAAAAATTTGTTTCATCTTCTTTTGATTCAGAAATAAATGAATCTTCTACAATTAAGTTTGAGAGAGGGATATTTATATCAAATGATACACCATAAAGATCAGTTACATTGCTAATTCTAATATCAAAACTTCTTATTTCTCCTGATAAAACCGTCATATTTTTTGGATCAATATAAATTTTTGGAGTTTGGAATTTAAAACTGAGGAAAAGAGTGGAACTTAAAAGTATAATTAAAAAAACAAATAAACTTTTTTTCATTAACTCCTCCTTTATTTAATTAGAATAAAAATATTCAACATTGTTCCATTTAAGTTTAACACAAAATTAATCATTTTTTTCAAATATTTTTCTTCCAATTCTAATCATATTTGAGCCTTCTTCAATTGCAATTTTATATGAATCAGACATTCCCATAGACAAATATTTTAAATCAAAATTTTCGTAATTCAATTTTTTTAAATTTTCATAAATTACTCTTGTTTCCTTAAAAAATTTTCTTAAAACTTTTTCATCTGATACATTTGGACCCATTGTCATAATACCTTCAATTAAAATATTATTAAAAATTTTTAATTTATCTGCAAACTCATAAATATTTTCAGGATATATACCATACTTACTATTTTCTTTTGCAACATTTATTTCTATAAAAACTGGGAAAATCTTATTCTCTTTTTCAACTCTTTTATTAATTTCGTATGCAAGATGCAATGAATCAAGAGTTTGAATTTTATTGAATAATTTAATTGCTTTATTTATTTTATTTGTTTGAAGATGCCCTATTAAATGTAATTCGGTTTTGTTTTTGAAAAAATCATAAATTTTTATAGCATCTTGAACATAATTTATTCCTAAGATTTTTATTCCACCTTTAATAGCCAAATTTATTTCATCAATTGTTCTATTTTTAATTACACCAACTATTTTAACATAATCAGGTACTTCATTTATGAGTTTTTCAACATTTTTTAATATGTATTCAATATCCATATAAATTTATTTTAACACAAAATAAAAAGGGCCCTGGCAATGACCTACTCTCCCGAGGGGTTTCCCTCCTCAGTACCATCGGCGCTGAAGGGCTTAACTTCCGGGTTCGGAATGGAGCCGGGTGTTTCCCCTTCGCTTTAATCACCAGAGCCCATGAATAAGAGCGAAAATTAGTAACTTGATACTGATCTCTCAACTTAGCCTAAGTCAAGTCCTCGGTCTATTAGTACCCGTCAGCTAAGTGTGTCGCCACACTTACACCTCGGGCCTATCAACCTGGTAGTCTTCCAGGGACCTTACTCCTCCTTTCGGAGGATGGGAGATCTTATCTTGGGGTGGGCTTCGCGCTTAGATGCTTTCAGCGCTTATCCCGTAGGAACATAGCCACCCGGCGCGTGCCCCTGGCGGGACAGCCGGTAAACCAGAGGTTCCCACACCCTGGTCCTCTCGTACTAAGGGTGTACCCCCTCAAATCTCCAACGCCTGCAGCGGATTAGGTCCGAACTGTCTCACGACGTTCTGAACCCAGCTCGCGTACCGCTTTAATGGGCGAACAGCCCAACCCTTGGGACCTTCTCCAGCCCCAGGATGCGATGAGCCGACATCGAGGTGC
>JASEFN010000008.1 GCA_030018355.1 Caldisericia bacterium
ATTAATAAAAATAAAAAAACCAACTGATTGGGAAAGACCAGAAAAAGTAATTTATTCAAAAGTTTGTGCAGATTCTGGTCTTTTACCCTCTCCATATTGTACAAATATTAAAACAGAAATTTTTATTAGTGGTTATGAACCAAAATTTGAATGTCCAATTCATAGAAGTGAATATGTAGATGTAGCAGTATGTATTGATTCTAATAAATTACCAACACCATGTACTCCAAAAGATAGAATTGAGATAAGAAAATTTTTAAAAGGTGAAGAACCAAAAGAGTATGATGATGCTTATTCTTGTGATTTTAATGTCTATATATTTCCAAGTGGCTCAGTTAAACCATTTACCTTAATAAATTTAACAATAGAACTTATAAATGAGAAAGGAGAAACTGTTGAAATTTATGTTAATGATTCATTAAGTGTAATTTTAAATAAAAATATGTTAAATTATGCTATATCTTTTGAAAATGAGGGAACATACGAAATTCTATTTGTATTAAAAGATCAATATGGAGAAGAGATATCTCATATAAGAAGGAAAATAGTAGTAAAAAGTGAATAAAGTATTTCTTTCGTTTTTATGGCATTTTCATCAACCACATTATAAAGATTTTTTAAATAATTTTTATTTACTTCCTTATACAAGAATTCATCTTGTTAAAAATTATTATATGATGGCTAAAATGATTGAAAAGAATAATATAAAAATGAACTTCAATTTTACACCAGTTTTATTGGATCAAATAAATGAATACGAAAGTGGTAATATAAAAGATTTTTTTACACTACTTATTGAAAATGGTTTAGATTACTTAAAGGAAAATAGAGATATTTTGATTTTTGAAAAGACTAAAAAATATATATCTAACAATTTTATAAAAAATTATCCAAGGTTAAAAGAGATAATTAATAAAAAATATGAAGATCTAAATGATAGAGATCTTATTGATTTAATTTTCTACTTCAATTTGTCTTTGATAATCGAAATTGAAAAAGATGAAAAAATAAAGAGCCTTGAAGAAAAAGAGAAAAATTACACATTTGATGACATTTTTTATTTAATTAATAAAGAAAATTCTATTATTAAAAAAGTTTTACCACTTTATAGAGATTTATTAAAAAGTAATTTAATAGAATTAACAATGTCGCCTTATGCTCATCCTATCTCACCATTGATAATTGATACTGAAATTGCAAAAAGATGTGGAGAATCAATTTTGCCTGAAAGATTCTCATATCCAGAGGATTTAGATGGACAAATAAAACTTGGTAAAGAAATTTTTTTCAAAAATTTTAATATTGAACCTAAAGGATTATGGCCACCTGAAGGCGCTGTTTCAAATGAAGTTATTGAAATTTTTATAAAGAACAGTTTTAATTATTTTCTTACTGATGAGGATATTCTTTTTAAAACAATGAAAAATAGAGATAGAAAGAACATTTATAAAAAATATTTTTTAAAAAAAGATAATAAAAAAATATTTGTTTTATTTAGAGATAAAATTTTGTCCGATTCTATTGGATTCGTTTATTCTCAAATGAATGAAGAGGATTCTGTAAAAGATTTCATAGATAAATTAGAAAAAATTAAAACCTTATCAGATGAAGATAAATATGTATTTGTAATCTTAGATGGAGAAAATCCTTGGGAATATTATAAAAATAATGGTATAGATTTTCTAAATTTACTCTATTCACAACTAAAAAAGCAAAAAGATTTAGAAATTTTAAAGTTATCTGAAATTATTAATGATAATGATTCAATTGAATTAAATTATATAGAATCTGGGTCTTGGATAAATGGTGATTTTAAAACTTGGATTGGAGAAGAAGAGGATAATTTATCTTGGGAATACTTAAATCAAGTTAGAAAAGATTATGAAAAATTAGAAAACGATAAAAAAAATTTTTTAAAAAAGATTTTATATATAATTGAAGGTTCAGATTGGAACTGGTGGTATGGAAAATCATATGGAGATGATGTTAAAAAGGATTTTGATTTATTATATAGAAGACACATTGAATCATTTTACTATTTTTCAAATATTAAAAGAGATTATTATTACAAATCAATAATTAAAAATAATAATTCAAAAGTTATTATGGCAGTTAAAAATTATATCACTCCTAATATTGATGGTAAAATTAATAACTTCTTTGAGTGGATAGATGGATTTTATTATGAAAGAGAGGAAAAATTATCAAGTATTTATTTTAACGAAAGGATAATTGAATTCATAAGAGGTGGATTTGATAAAGATAATCTTTATTTAGCAATTAAAATAAATAAAAATTTTAAAAATTTTGAACTTATTTTAAACTTTGAAGGAAATAAAATGATTTCTGAGATAACTTTTTTAAAAAGGAATTATAATTTAGATATAAAAACTCAATTAATTGGAATAAAAGCAAATTTTTATGATTTACTTGAAACTTCTATTCCATTAAAAAATGAAATTTTTAAAGAAAAAAACATAATTAATTTTTTCATAATTTTGAAAATAGATGGAAAAATAGTTAGCAAATCTCCAGAATATGGAATTTTTGAAATAAATTTAAATCCAGAAGAGTTTTTTAAAAATTGGGAGGTATAATTAATGAAATATCTATTAATACTAATTCATAACCATCAACCAATTGGAAACTTTAAAGATGTGATATTAAATGCATTTTATAAGTCATATATCCCTTTTCTTGAGAAGGTTTTAAAATATAAAAATATAAAAATTTCTCTTCATACTTCTGGAAATCTTTTTGAGTTTATGGAAGAAGAGAATATAAAAGATTATGAAGATTTAATAAAAGAGTTATTAAAAGAAAATAGAATAGAACTTTTTAGTGGAACTTTTTATGAGGCAATTTTACCTCTTATTCCAGAAGAAGATAAGATAAATCAAATAAAACTTATGAATAGATATTTAATAAATAAATTTAATTTTACTCCCAAAGGAATGTGGCTAACAGAAAGGGTTTGGGAGCCTGATATTCCAAAATATATAAGTAAATGTGATATTGAATATACTCTTTTAGATGATAATGCATTTAAAAAGTCATTTTTAATTGAAAGTGATCTATTTGGGTATTATATAACAGAAAACGAGGGCTTTATAACTAAAGTTTTCCCAATTCTTAAAAAATTAAGATATTTAATTCCATTTAGGGATATAAACGAACTCTCCACTTATTTTAACTCTTTTAAAGAGGATAATTTAATTTTTGTATACGGAGATGATGGTGAAAAATTTGGACTTTGGCCAGGAACTTATGAATATGTTTTTAAAGATGGATATTTAGACAAGTTTTTTCATTTTTTAAACGAAAATGATAATATTAAAACAATTTTATTTAATGAGGCAACTCAAAGGTTTAAACCAAAAGGAAGAGTCTACTTAAACATATCTTCATATGAAGAAATGGAGGAATGGTCAGATGGATTTTTTAGAAATTTTTTAAAAAAATATCATGAATCAAATAAAATTCATAAAAGAATGCTTTTTATGAGAGAAATAATAGATAAAGATGATTTTTCAATTTATAAACATCTATTAAAGAGTCAATGCAATGACGCATATTGGCATGGTATTTTTGGAGGATTATACTTACCTCATTTAAGAGAAAGTATTTTTAAAGAGATTTTGGAAGGCGAAGCGAAAAGTAAAGTTAAAAATGAGATTAAAATTTTAGATTATGATAAGGATGGATTTGATGAAATCATTTATTTAAGTAGAAAATATAAACTTTTTATACATAGAATCTCAGGCAAGGTTATGGAATTTGATTATTTTAATAAAAACATATCAAATGTTATTACAAGATATAGAGAAAGTTATCATGAAAAATTATTTAAAGATATAGACTATTTAAAAGATGAAAATAAAATAAAAACTATTCATGATATTTTTACTTTGAAAGATAAAGACGCTCTAAATTATCTTAAGTTTGACACCTATTTTAAAGAAAATTTCTTAATTCATTTTATAGAAAAAGAGAAGGATTTAGAAAATTCTAAACCGTATGAAAATATTCTTAATTATGAAATTGAAAAAAATAAAATAAAACTTTTTGACAATAAGATCTCAATTGAATATCATTTTTTAGATTCAATTTTAAATTATATTTTAAAATGTGAAAAGTTAAGTAATCTCCTTGTCTTAGAACTAAATTTACATTTTTTAGAAGATAAATTTGAATTAGAAAATGATGGAATAATAATTGATTTTACAGATTTTAAGTTAAAATTTAAAAGTGAAAGTTTTCAAGAATTAAAAATTGAAAAAATTTTTACAGTTTCAAATTCTGAAAGTGGAATTGAAAAAATTTATCAAGGGTCAACAATATACTTTTTATATAAATTAAACAATGATATAAATTATATAAGTATGGAGGTGAGTGAAGTAAAGTGAAAAATAAATTATTAATTTATCTACATTCACATCTTCCTTACTCATTAGGAAAAGGAAGATGGCCATTTGGAGAAGAATGGCTTTTTGAAATAGCAGAATCATGTTATTTACCAATTTTAAAATCACTTTATGAACTAAAAAGAGAAAATATTACTTTTAAAATAAATATTGGAATAACACCTGTTCTAATGGATCAACTTAAAAGTGACTATTTTAAAGAGAAATTTATAGAGTATTTAGATATAAAGGAAAAAAGAGGAAAAGAAGATTATTCAAAATATAAAAGTGAAAGAAAAATACTCAAATTAATTGATTACTATTTAAATGAAATAAACGAAAAAAGGGAAATTTTTAAAAATATAAATTATGATTTAGTAGAAGCATTTAATCAATTTAAAAAAGAGGGAATTTTAGAAATTGGTACATCTTCAATTACCCATTCATATCTTCCGCTTTTAAAATATGATGATTCTAGAAAATTACAGATTAAAAATGGAATAAAAGTTTATAAAACTTATATAAATGATAATCCAGAAATTTTTTGGCTACCAGAGTGTGGATATAAAAGTGGAGTAGAAAAAATATTAAAAGAAAACAATATTAAATATTTCATTTTAAACTACCACTCTTTAATTGAAGAAAGTAATGATATTTTTAAATATGGAAGAGGGTTCATTAAGATTCAAAGCAAAAATAAATTTTCAACTCTTTTTTTATATGAAATTGATCAAAATATCTTTGTTCTTTTAAGAAATCCAGAAACAAGTGAAATCGTTTGGTCTAGAGATTATGGATATCCTGGTGATGGTGACTATAGAGAATTTCATAAAAAGAGCGAAAATTCCGGTTTTCAATATTGGAGAATAACTGATAAATCGATATCACTTGGTCAAAAGGATATCTATGACTTAGAAAAAGCACAAGAAAAAGTAAAGATACATGTAGAGAATTTCAAAGATCGAATTGAAAAAATTTTTATTGATTTTAATCAAAATTATGGTTTAAATGGTTTAATTGTTGCTGCTTTTGATACTGAACTTTTTGGCCATTGGTGGTATGAAGGAGTTAAATTTTTAAAAGAGTTTTTAAGGTCATCATCAAAATCAAAAGTATATGAGACATCTCTTTCAAAAGATATAGAAAAAAGTATCCCAATTAAAAGTGGTAAATTTATCGAAAGTTCTTGGGGGTTAGGAGGGTTTCACTATACATGGTATAATTCTGAAACAATGTGGATGTGGGAGAAAATACATGAGGCTGAAGAAATATTCTTCAAAAAATTTTATTCAATAAATGACAAATCACTAAAAAAGGCAATTTTAAAAGAAAAATTTTTGTTAGAAAGTTCTGATTTCCCATTTCTTGTTACAACTTCTACTGCAAAAGAGTATGCAATTAAGAGATTTAATGAACATTTTGAAAAATTTAAAGGAATTTTTGAAAAAACAATTGACATTAACAAAATAAATAAGGACGATTTTGTTTTTAATTCAATTGATTTTGAGGAGGTATGAAGTATGCCAGAACTTAGAAAAGATCCAGTTATAGGAAGATGGGTAATAATTGCAACTGAGAGAAGTTTAAGACCTAATGATTATAAAATTGAAAGTGAAGAAAAAAATAAAGACCTTTCAAAGTGTCCATTTGAAGAGGGAAACGAAAGTTTAACTCCACCAGAAATTTTAAGTTATAGAAAACCTAATACAAATAAAAATGGTCCTGGATGGTGGGTTAGAGTTGTTCCTAATAAATTTCCAGCACTAAGAATTGAAGGAGAACTTGATAAAAGAGGAGTTGGAATGTATGATATGATGAATGGAATTGGTGCACATGAGGTTGTTATTGAAACGCCAAACCATTTTGAAGAGATAGCTTTTATGCCTGAAACACAAATACAAGAAATTATTTGGGCATGGAGAGATAGGGTTTTAGATCTTAAAAAGGATAAAAGATTTAAATATATTTTAATTTT
Source organism: Caldisericia bacterium (assembly GCA_030018355.1). Classification (NCBI taxonomy): domain Bacteria; kingdom Pseudomonadati; phylum Caldisericota; class Caldisericia; species Caldisericia bacterium. The sequence continues at coordinate 6,379 of JASEFN010000008.1, forward strand.
TAAAAATAAGGGTGCTCAAGCAGGAGCATCTTTAGAACATCCTCACTCTCAAATAATTGCTCTTCCAATTGTTCCAATAAGAGTTCAACAAGAATTAAATGGTGCAAAAGAGTATTTTAACTTTAAAGATAGATGTGTTTTTTGTGATATGGTTCAGCAAGAGTTAGAGGATAGAGAAAGATTAGTTGAAGAAAATCATGAATTTATATCTATTGTTCCATTTGCAGCAAGATTTCCATTTGAGTTGTGGATTCTTCCAAAAAAACATTCATCAGATTTCATTGAAGTTTCAAAGGCTGATGTTGTAAGTTTAAGCATAGTTTTGAAAAGAAGTTTGTTAAGACTTAAAAATTTGTTAAATGATCCACCATATAATTTAATCATTCACACATCCCCTCTTGATCAATATAATTTACCACACTATCATTGGCATATTGAAATAATGCCAAGACTTACTAAAGTTGCTGGCTTTGAGTGGGGAACAGGTTTTTATATTAATCCAACAAAACCTGAAGATTGCGCAAAATTTTTAAGAGAGTTAGAAATCTAAAAAGGAGGATCTTATGAAGATTGTTTTTGTTGTCTCAGAAGCGGTTCCATATGTAAAAACAGGAGGTCTTGGTGATGTTGCTGGTTCTCTTCCTAAATATTTAAAAAAGAGTGGCATTCATATTTCACTAATTCTTCCTTTTTATAAATTAATAAAGGATAAAAAACTTTCTATTGAATATATAAAAGAGATTGAAATTGAAATAAATGATAAAAAATTTAATTTTAAAATTTATAAAGATAAAGAAAATTTTCTTTTTGATACATTTTTAATTGAAAATGATCACTTTTTCTTAAGAGATGGTATATATAATGAAAATAATATAGATTATAAAGATAATCATTTAAGATTTGGCCTATTTTCACTTGCATCTCTTAAATTAATAAAAGATATAATTAAACCAGATATAATTCATACTCATGATTGGCAGACATCTTTTCTTCAAATTTATAATAAAATATTTCAATATAATTTTAAAACTATTTTAACAATCCACAATCTTGCTTATCAAGGAATTTTTGAAAAGGATTCCCTCTTTGATCTTGGATTACCACAATACCTTTTTTCAATTGATTTTTTAGAGTTTTATGGAAAAGTTAATACGCTTAAAGGTGGTATTATCTTTTCTGACTTAATAACAACAGTTTCTCCAACATATTCAAAAGAGATTCAAAAAAAAGAGTTTGGTTTCGGATTAGATGGAGTTTTGAAAACAAGAAGAGATTTTCTCTTTGGTATATTAAATGGAATAGATTATGATTATTGGAATCCTAAAACAGATAAATTTTTATATGCAAATTATAATTTTGAAACAATAGAAAATAAAAAAATTAACAAATTAAATCTTTATAAAGATCTAAATCTAAGTTTTGACATTAATAATCCCTTATATTCAATGATAACAAGAATAACTGATCAAAAAGGAATTGATCTTCTCATTAATATTTTCGATGAGTTAATGAGACTCAATTTAAATTTAATTGTTTTAGGAGTAGGAGATAAAAATTTGGAAAATTCTTTAAAAGAGTTAAATTTAAAATATAAAGATAAATTCATATTTATAAATAAATTTGATGAGCCCTTATCCCACATTCTTTATGCAGCAAGTGATTTTTTCATTATGCCTTCAAAATTTGAACCATGTGGGTTATCACAAATGATTTCATTGAGATATGGAACTATCCCAATTGTAAGAAGCACTGGTGGATTAAGAGATACAGTTATAGAATATAACAAAAATATAGGCTGTGGAAATGGATTTGTCTTTTATGATTATGAACCATATGAATTTTTTGATGCAATTAAAAGATCATTGAAGTTATTCGAAATAAAAGAAAAATTTCTAAAAGTAATCAAAATAGGAATGAATTCTGATTTTTCATGGGAAAGTTCAACTGAAGAATACATAAAATTATATGAATATTTAATGAAAAAATAATTTTATAATTGATTTAAATTTTTTTATATGTTAAATTGAAAATTGGAGGGCAGAGAAATAAATGAGTATGAAAGGTGTTATATTAGCAGGTGGTTTTGGTACAAGATTAAGGCCATTAACAATTAATATTCCAAAACCAATGGTTCCTATTGCAAATAAACCAATTTTGTCTCATATTATTAAACTTTTAAAAAAACATAATATAAAAGATTTGATAATAATTCTTTATCACCAACCAGAAATAATTAAAGAATATTTTAAAGATGGTAAAGAGTTTGGTGTTAAAATTAACTATATAATTTCAGATGAAGATCTTGGAACATGTGGGGCGGTAAATCTTGCAAAAAACTTTCTCACAGAAGATTTTCTTGTAATTTCAGGAGATATTTTAACTGATTTTAATTTAACTGAAATTATTTCTTCTCATTTTGAAAAGAAAGCAATTGCTACTATCACATTAACAAGAGCAGTAAATCCTCTTCAATATGGAATTGTTATAACAGATGAAGATGGAAAAATTGTTAGATTTCTTGAGAAACCTTCTTGGGGAGAAGTTTTTTCAGATACAATAAATACTGGAATTTATGTTTTATCACCTGAGATTTTTGAATTTGTTCCTGAAAAAAAGGAGTTTGATTTCTCAAAGAACCTTTTTCCTTTAATTCTTAAAAAGAATCTTCCTCTATATGGTTTTATTGCAAATGGTTATTGGAAAGATATAGGAAATGTTAGAGAGTATAAAATTGCTCATGAAGAGATAATTAAAGGAATGGTTGATATTGAAATTGAAGGTGAAAGGGTTTTAAGGATTGGCTCAGATATTTGGCATGAAGATGGTTGTGAAATTAAAAACTTAAAAAATTTGCTTGGTACTGTTGTTTTAGGAAAAAATGTAAAAATATCTGATGCAAGAATTTTTAACACATTTATGGGAGATGATGTAATTATTGAAGATAAAGTTGAGATAAGTAATTCAATTATTTGGGGTGGTAGTGTTATTAAAAAGGGAGTAAAAATTTCTGATTCAATAATTTGTAAAAAAGTTATTATAAAAGATGGAACTATTCTTGAGGGAGATAATATAATTTCTGATGAATGCGAAATAGGAAAAAATGTAACTATTAAAAAGGGAGTTTACATCTGGCCATCAAAATTTGTAGAGGATAATTCAATAGTTACTCATAGTTTAGTATGGGGAAAAGCGTGGACTACATCTATTTTTGGTTCACATGGAATAATTGGTGCAAACAATGTTGAAGTTACTCCTGAGTTTGCAGCAAAACTTGGATGTGCATATGGAACAATTCTGGGAAAAGGTGCTGTTGTTTTCACAGGTAGAGATGTTGATAAATCTTCAAGAATGCTTAAAAGAGCTATGATTGCAGGACTAATTTCCACAGGAGTTGATGTTCAAGATTTAAGAGCAGTGCCTGTTCCAATTTTAAGATTTGCTATTAGAACTATTGGTGGTTCAGGAGGAGTTCATGTTAAGAGATCTCCTTTTGATCCTCATTTAACAAATATTAAATTTTTTGATAAAGAAGGTTTTGATTTATCAGTATCAAGCGAACAAAATATAGAGAGAATTTTCTTTAGAGAAGAGTTTTATAGAGCAAATATTGAAGATATAGGAACAATTGATATTCCAACAAGAATTCTTGAAAGTTATAAAAATTTCTTCACTAAAAGTTTTGATTTAAAAACAATAAAAAGTGCGAATTTGAAATTTACAATTGATTACTCATTTGGTTCAACTGTTATGTATCTTCCTAATATATTAGGTGATTTTGATATAGAGATATTTTCATTAAATGCCTTTATGGATGGTAAAAAATCAGTTAGAAGTTTTCAGGAGTTTAAAGAGGCTCTCAACACACTTTCTATGATGGTTAAGTCAATTAAAAACAATTTTGGTGTTTTAATAGATGCAAATGGAGAAAAGATTTTTGTTGTAGATGATAGTGGTGAAATTTTATCAAATACTCGTCTTGCTGCTTGCTTTATAAAACTTCTTCTTAGTGAAAATCGTTCTTTATCAGTATCTATTCCTATTTATGCATCTTATGAACTAATTCAATTTTTAAAAGAGAATGGAGTTAAAATAAATTTTACTTCTACAATTTCAAGAAATATAATAAGAGATTCATTAAATTCAGATTTTGGTGCAGATCTTATTGGAGGATTTATTTTTGTTAAAGAAGTTCCATATTTTGATGGGATGTTTGCAATTGGAAAACTTGTAGAACTTGTTTCAAAAAGCGGCTTATCTCTTTCAAAAATAAAAAAAGATACTCCTTCATTAGATCCAACTCATATTGAAATAAGTTGTCCATTTGATAAAAAAGGAAAAGTTATGAGAAAGTTGTCTGAAACAAAAATTTTTGATCCTAATACAATAGAAGGAGTAAAACTACTTTATGATGATGGTTTTGTTTTTATTCTTCCAGATAGTGATAGACCCGTTATCCATATCTATTCATCATTTACTTCAAAAGAAAAAGAGGCTAAAAAAATTGAAGAAGAAAAAGAGGAGATTGAAAAATGGATTTTAGAATAAAATTTGGTACATCTGGATGGAGAGGCATTATTGCAGAGGACTTCACTTTTGGAAATGTAAGAAAAGTTTCAAGAGGGATTAGAGACTATTTAATTAATGAAAATATAGGTGATAAAGTTGTTATAGGTTATGATACAAGATTTTTATCAAAAGAGTTTGCAAAAGAGGTATCTAAAATTTTTTCAGACGCAGGAATAAATGTTCTTTTTTTAAAAGAAGAGGCTCCAACTCCAGTAATTTCTTATACAATTTTAAAATATAAAGCATCTGGTGGAGTTAATATTACAGCATCTCATAATCCATATTATTATTCAGGTATTAAATTTTCTCCTTCATGGGGAGGTCCTGCAGAACCTGAAGTTACAAAAAAAATTGAGGATTATTTAAACAAAGAGAGTGATGAAGAGGTAAAAGAAGATTTTAATTATTTTGTTAAAAGGGGTTTAATTGAAATTATTGACCCGTTTAATGATTATATAAATGATTTATTAAAAATTTTTCCTTATGAACTTGATTTAAAAAATAAAATTGTTCTTGATCCTATGTTTGGAACAGGAATAAAATATTTTAATAAAATTTTCGAAAAATATCCTGATAAAGTTTTTAAAATTCACTTTAGTTTTGATCCTCTTTTTGGTGGTTTAGAACCTGTACCTTATGAAGAGTTTCTTTTAGATCTAAAAAATGAAGTTTTAGAAAAAAATGCTTTTTTAGGACTTGCTCTTGATGGTGATGCTGATAGATTTGGAGTAATTTCAAAAGATGGAACTTTTATTACTCCAAATGAAGTTTTATCAATTCTTGCTTTTTATCTTGGAAAAGATAAAAAAGAGGGTATTGGTAGAACAATTTCAACAACAAGATTAATTGATAAAATAGCAAAATATTACAATATTGAAGTTTTCGAAACTCCTGTTGGGTTTAAATTTATAGGAATGCTTATAAGAGATGGAAAAATTTATATTGGGGGAGAAGAGAGCGGTGGTTTATCAATTAAAGGATGGCTTCCTGAGAAAGATGGTATTTTAGCAGATTTACTTATCTTACAAATTTGTGAAAAAGAGAGAGTATCTCCAAAAGATCTCATTGATGATTTATATAAAAAATTTGGTAGATTTTATACAAAAAGAATTGATCTAAGATTTAAAAGTGAAGAAAGAGAAAAGGTCAAAAATTATATTGAAAACTTTAATGAAAACACAATTTTTGATTTAAAAATTAAAAATATAGATAGACGAGATGGACTTCTTATTAATTTAGAAAGTGAATTTTCATATATTTTATTTAGGATTTCTGGAACAGAAGACATGATAAGAGTTTATTTTGAAACTTTAGATAATAACCTTTTTGAATTTTTAAATAAAGAGGTTTTAAATTTTATAAATAAAGTTGTGAGGTGAAATTTATGTTTGATCTATTTTTTAAATTTCCAATTGATTTTAAATTGTCAAAAGAATTAACTCTTGAGAAAAAAATTGATTTTAATATTTTAAAAGACATTCAAAATATTGTCATATCTGGAATGGGTGGTTCTGGATTTACAGGAGATTTTATCTTTTATTTATTCAGAGATTTTTTAAATTATCCAATTGTCATAAATAAAGATTATAATCTCCCAAGATTTGTATCAGATAAAACTCTTTTATTTCTTATCTCTTATTCTGGAGACACAGAAGAGACTCTTTCAAATTTTTATGAAGGTGAGAAAAGAGGGGCAAAAATTATTTCAATAACCTCAAATGGAGAACTTTTTGAAATTTCAAACAAAAAATATTTAACATACAAAATTCCATCCTCATACCCTCCAAGAATGGCTTTTCCTTACCTTTTTTATCCAATTTACTTTATTCTCAAACTTTTTGTAGAAGAAGATTTAGGAGAAGATGAATTTTTTGAAAAAATTCATTCTTTATATGAAAAATTCAAAGAGAATGATAATGAAGGTGATAAATTATTAAATTTAATTAAAAATAGAATTCCTATAATTTACTCATCTAACTCTTTAACTCCAGTTGCACTTAGGTGGAAACAGGAAATAAATGAAAACTCAAAATATATTGCTTATAATCTCTCTTTTCCAGAACTTAATCACAATGAATCTGTTTTTTGGGAATGTAAAGAGTTAAAAGATAGTTTAATTTTTATTATCTTAAGAGATAAATTTGACTCACCTCAAATGAAAAAAAGAATTGATATTTCAATTGAACTTTTGAAAAACAGAGGTTGGCAAGTTTTAGAATTTATATCATTTGGTGAAAAACCTCTATTTAATTTATATTCTTTAATTCCTCTTGGAGATTATATTTCTATTAAACTTGCATATTTAAAAGAAGTTGATCCACTTCCAGTAAAAATAATTGACGAGCTTAAAAAAAGATTAAAAGAGTAATTTTTTGTATAAATCAATTAACTCTTGATCTTTCTCTTCTTTTAAAAGTTTTATATTCTCTTTATTCCAATAATTTGTAAAATAAAAGTAATTTTTCTTTTTTGTGTCTTCCATAAGTTTAAATCCCATTTCTCTATATTCTTTCTCTATTTCAAAACTCTCAAGAGTTATTTTATTTAATTCTTCATCAGAAAGGCTCTCTAAAGATTTTTTATGAATAAGTTCAAAAATTTTATTTTGATATTTTTCTTTAAGTGGTTTTATCTTTTTCTCATTTTCTTCATAATTTTCTATATATTTTCTAAAGAATAGATTATTAAATTTCCATATTTTAATTAATTCTTTTTCAAATTTAAAATCAAGAGGACTTTTTTCTACAAAAAATGTTGGTTTAAAAAGAGAAATTTCTGGACATGGGCTCATTGTAAACCAAATTATGTTTCTTTTTCCATATTCAACAATCATAGAAGATGTAGTTTGGCTTGAAACTAATCCTCCACCTGCATTCATAGATATGTTTCTCATTGAAGCAAACTTATTCACACCTTTATCAGATAAAATTTTTATAAATGAATCAAGAGAGTGTTTTTCAAATTTTTCAAGTAGTTCTCTTCCTCTTTTTTCTCTTATAATACTTCCACTAAAATAAGTATAGATTTTGTTTGAAAAATATTTTTCAAAACTTATATTTTTATTTAAATCTTTATGAATTTCATCATAATCATTTTTAATTGAAAGTTTATTGCTAATATTATAAACTTCTTTTACTTTTTTATAAGCAAAATATTTATCAACAATTTCAAGAACATATGCTTCATTTGAATCAGAAATTAAAAATGAGTTGTGATATTTAATTTTCTTTTCATAACCGCAATTTCCGCCTTGTCCATATTTTTCATTTAGTTCTATAATCTTTTTAACTGCCTCAAAAGATGTAGATGAAGTTTCAAGTGCAATTCTTATCATATCCATTCCAGTTAGACCTAAATCTTTATATTTTATTTTTGTAAAAACTGCTTCATTTCCGATTGCAACACCACATTCATTTATTCCCATCTCTCCACCCCAAAGCCAAACTGGTTTAGAAAGAAATATTCTATATTTTACCTCATATGGTTCAATTTCAATATAAGTTGTTTTTACCTTTTCTCTTAAGACCCCTCTATTATCCATAAAAACAAAAATTTGAGGTTCATTTGGATCTCTATCTGAATTTTTACCAAAAATAGGTTTACCACCTAAAGTTCTATTTCCCAATGCAACAAAAGTATCACACATATTTCACCTCTTTTAATGAGAATATAAAGTTATTAACTCTCCTATTCCTAAAATATGATTATTTATTTCTTTTAAAATTTCCCTTCTTTCAACTCCACTTTTTATATCTAAAACTTTATTTAAAGCATAGATTGTAAATCTATAACGATGCTTTGAACCTTTTGGTGGACATGGACCATTGTAGCCAATTTCATTAAAATCATTTTTACCTTGTTTTATACCATTCTCAAATTCTGGTAATTTTGGAAAGTTTTCTGGTAAAGATCTATAGTTTTTTGGTATGTTAAAAATAATCCAATGAGTAAAAACTCCACCTGGTGCATCTGGGTCATCCATTATTATACAAAAAGAGGCGGTTTTTTCTGGTATATTTTCCCATTCAAGTGGAGGAGAGATATCTTCTCCATCACATGTATATTTTTCAGGAATCAATTCATTCTCTTTTAAGATAGAACTTTTAAGAACAATTTTTTCATACTTTTCTTCTACTTTTTTACTACATCCAATTAAAAATAGAATTAGAATAATTAATATTAATAATTTTTTCATATTTATTCAATTTTTATTCTATCACAAAATTAATTTATAATTATAACTGAGGAGGTAAATATGGAAGAGTTTATATCTCTATTTATTTTAAATTTTATTATGATTTTTGGAGGCATAGCAACATATTTTGCATCACCAAACTATTTTCTTGGTTTAAGAACTACAGATACACTTTCAGATGAAAGAGTATGGTATAAAGCAAATAAATTTGCGGGAAAATTATTAACAATTTCTGGTGTTATAATGCTTTTTGTTACTATTTTATTTATGGCTTTTAAACTCAAAAACTTCCTTTTACCCCTTATTTACATTAATTTATTAGTTTTAATAGTTATATCAATAATTTCAGTAATATATGCACACTCTTATGCAAAAAAATTAAAAAAAGAAGAAGGTGAGAAGCCTTTAATTTTAAAGAAAACAATTAATTATATCTTTATTATTGTTTGTATATCTCTCATTATAATTGGTCTTATTCTTCCATTTACAAAACCTAATCCATTTATTGGGGTTAGAATTCAGAAGACATTTGAAAGTTTTGAAAGATGGAAAATAGTAAATTTAATTACTGGAATTTTAATTGCAATATATGGTGCTATTTTTTCATATATATTTTATAAATTATTAAAAAAGGATGATTTAGAAAGAACAAAATTAACTTTAAAAACAATATCCATTTTCTTTCTTATATTAATTTTAATAACAATATTTACTATTTTTCTATCATTTTTAACTTAATAGTTCTTTTTATTCTCTGATAAAATTTTATTAATGATTGAATCTGAAATTTTTAAAAAATTAAGAAAAGATGTTTTTGATTCAATAGATTATCTTCTAAAAAAAATTGATCCTGAAAAAAGGGTTCAAGAATTTTTAATAAAAGAAGGTAATAAATTAAAAATAGGTGAAGATGAAATTGATTTAAATAAATTTGATAAAATATTTCTTATTTCTTTTGGAAAAGCTGGAGTTAAAATGGCAAAAGGCGCTCTTTTAAAAATAAGTTTTTATAAAGGTTTAGTTATAAGTAACATAGATTATTTTGATTTTCCAAATAATATTGAATATATTAAAGGCGAGCATCCAACTCCTGGGAATGGAAGTTTTTATGCAGGAAAAAAATTAATTGAACTTTCAAATGAAATTAAAGAAAATGATTTGACAATTATTTTAATATCAGGAGGTGGCTCATCACTTGTTGAGTATCCTTTGATTCCATTAAGCGATTTAAAAGAATTAACATCATTAATGTTAAAACATGGTCTTTCAATTGATGAAATTAATACAATAAGAAAACATATTTCTGAAATAAAAGGTGGTAAATTATTAAAATATTTAAAAGGAAAAGTTTATTCTCTAATTATTTCAGATGTTATAGGAGATGATTTAAGCGTTATATCATCAGGAGTTACATATTTTGATAATTCAACATTTTTAGATGCATTAAATAATTTAAAAAATTATGATTTAATTGATAAAGTTCCTAAAAGTGTTATTGAAATCATTAATAAGGGGATAAAGGGTGAAATTTCTGAAACTCTAAAAGAAAATGAATTTCCAAAGAAACGAGTTAAAAATTTTATAATATCATCGAATTATGATGCTTGTAAAATTTTAATTAATTTCTTTAAAGATAAAGGATATAATACTTTTTATCTTGGTTCAAGAATTAATGGTGATGTAAAAGATGTTAGCAAAGTTATAGGTGGAATAATCATTGATATTTATGAAAATAAAATAGATGTTCCTAAACCATGTGTATTGCTTTATGGTGGTGAAACAACTGTTATTGTAAAGGGAAATGGAGTAGGTGGTAGAAATCAAGAAATTGCTCTTTTAATGTCTAAATATATTCAAAATAAAAATATTTTATTTTTATCATTTGGAACAGATGGAATTGATGGAAATTCTCCTGCTTCAGGCGCAATAGTTGATGGTGAGACTTTAAATAGAGCAAAGAGCCTAAATTTAGATTATAAAAAATTTTTGGAAAACAATGACTCATACAACTTTTTTAAACAATTAAACGATTTAATAATTTTAGGTCCAACAGGAAACAACGTTATGGATATAGGAATTGCAATAATTATTTAATATGAACTGGAAATTATTCAGCCACGAAACAATTGAAAATCTTTTTTTAAAAAATGAAAAATTTAAAAGGGATTCAAAATTATTAATAATAGATCCTTCTGATTATGTTCCTCTTTTTGATATATCAGAAGAGATAGAAGATGGAAAAATTTTAGTTTTAACAAATTTAATAAAAGATTTTAATTTAAAGGTAAAGGAATTTGGTTTTAATAAAACTCTTTTTCCAATAACAAAAAAGGCTTTTTATAAAATAAAAAAAGAGATTCTTGATGCAATAATATGGGTATCACCTGATTTAAGAAAAAAAGATATTTTTGAAGATCTCTCTTTAACATATAAATTTTTAAAAAATGATGGAAAACTCTATCTTCTTTTTGATAAAGAAATGAAACTTCTTGAAGAGTTTAAAATAAAACTACTTCATAAAGCAGATATAAATGAGACAATCGGGATTCTTGAAAAAATTGGATTTAAAAAAACATTTTATGAAAAAAGTTTCTCAGGGAAAGAACTCTCAATTTATGTAATTGTTGCCAAAAAAAGAGAAGAGTTTATAAACCCTTTTGAAAAATAAAATAATTTAATTGAAACCTTTTAAATTTATAGGTTTCAATATACAAAGAAATAGTATAAAAGAAGATTAGATATGAAACAAAACTAAATTAAATGAATCTAAAGATTATGGAGGTGAAAATTGAGAAAAAAATGTAATATCATTCTTCTAAGTGTATTTATTATTTTATCTTTATTCTCATGCAATAAGAAGGAAATGAAAATAATTTCTCTACCTGAAAATAAAGAAGTATTATTAAACACAATTCCAACACCAGGTAAGAGAATAACAATAAATCCAAAATTGCCTTTAAGAAATATTAAACTCACTTACCCAGACAACACAATTTCTACATTAGATATAGAAAAAAATCCTACTATAGTTCTTTATGAAAAAGGCGATTATACTTTAACTTATGAATTTTGTTATGAAGATGTTAATAAAGCAATAGTTGGTAAAATACCTGGAAACGATAAAGAATGGAAAAGTGGCAGTTTGTCTTTTTCTATAACAAACTTTGAGATATCAGAGCCTTATAATTTTAAAAAAAGTAAAAATCTTACTTTTGCTTGGGTTAAACCATCTTCTCCTTATGGAAGATATTCATCATATATTGAAGTTATAAATTCTAAACCATCGTCTCTTTATTTGGTTCAAGAAAAAAATAGCCAAGAATTTGAGTGGTTTTTATGTGAAATAAATGAAATTAAAAAAATTAGAATATCTTTATTTTTTAATTTTATTCCAAATGTTAGAAATAAAATTGGATTTAAACTCAAAGAGAAAGATTCAAATAAAATTATTGATGAACTTTTTGTTGAAATTTATCCATCTTTAATTCAAAATAACTATTTCTTTAAAATTAATGAGAAAAAAGAAAGTTTTTTAAAACATGTTATCTATTACATTGAAGATGGAGATGTATTTTGTTATGATTTTAAAAATAATAAATACTATAAGTTAAATGAAGGGTATTTTATTAAAACTATTTCTCTATCTCCTGATGGTTCTTATCTTGTTTTCTCTTCAAGAAATTCTTCTTATATTTCAAAGTTTAATGGAGAAGAATTTACAAAAATTGCTGATGATGCAATTGAGCCAATATTTGCTAAAAATCATTCTGATTTTATTTTTTTAATTCAATCAAAGGATAAATGGAAATTTGGATGGAATGAAAAGAAACAGCAAAATGAAGTTCAAGCAGAAATTTATACTTTTAATATTAAAGAAAAAAAATTAAAATCTCATGGTTATTTTTCTTTTCCTGTAACTGAAAATTATACAATGTATGATCCCGATTTTTTATTTAAAGATTTCTACAGTTATTTTGCAATTATTGATCTCTCAAATATAAAACCAATACTTTCTTCTCATCCATATGAAAAAGATGATTTATTAACAATAAAAATAGATTCTTATAATTTCAAGAACTTGCTTTTTAATGGAAAAGATATTAGAGAATTTCAAAATGATGTATCTTTCATGGATGAAAGACCCTCTATAGGTCACATTATTTGGAAAAATGAATTAAGAGAGGCAATAATATTAGGGACAGAAGTTTCTCCTTATGGGATGATTAAATATATAGAAGAAAGCCAATCACGATTAGGTTCTGTATCAGAAAGAGATGAATATTTATGTTTTATTCGATATAGAGGAGATATCTATCCTTCATCTAATATAGAGCAAATGCAAGAAGTGTATAGTGAACTTTGTATTTATAATAAATATTTAAATTTTATAAAGGCTATACCTGTTAGAGGTTTGCTTTATAAAGTACTTCTTCCATATGAATATGGAGTTAACGATATAAATTGAAAAGTATTTAATATGGTATTATGCTTTAATTTGAATGAAATATAAATAAAGAAATTTTAACAATAAGCACCTTTATTTATTAAACTTAATTTCTGATAAAATTAAAAATATGAGAAAAATAATATTTTTTATGATCATAATTTTATTTTTATTTGGATCACTTAAAATTGAGAAATCTTTCTCCCAAGATAATATAAAAATTTTTGGATATGGACCATTTAATAAAAATTTTAAAAAGTTATGGATATAATATAACAAAAACAATATTTGTTAATTTTACTGATAAAATTTAGTAAAAAGTCTAAATTATGTAATTGATGTTAAAAACAGAAAAATTCATAAATCTATTCTCAATTTATTATGGATTCACCACCACTTCTCCTTCCTCCTGGAAGAGTTTTTGTTCCAATAAGGATAGTCTCAGAATCTCTTGGTG
>JASEFN010000009.1 GCA_030018355.1 Caldisericia bacterium
TTCTTCTCAATTCTATAAACTGCCCTTGATGCTTTTGTTTCATTTCCTGCTAAATCCACTGCTTTTATTTCAAATTTGTTATAACCAAGTGTTAATGGAAAATCTTTAAAGAAAGTGCCATCATCCCTCACTTTTACTTCAATACCATTTATAAACAATTTAACATTTTTTTCTGTTGTTCCTGAAATTGTAAAAGATTCAGTTGATACTTTATATACTGATGGTATATTTAGTGTTAAAAATGGAGGTGTTGTGTCTCTTATAATTTTTATTGAATAATCTTTTCTATTTCCTGCTTTATCAATTGAGACAAATTTAAAAATGTTATCTCCCTCATTCAACTTTACAAAAACCTTAAATGAACCATCTTCTTTAACATCAATATCTTTGCCATCTAACAAAACTTTTGCTCCTATTTCTGTTTTTCCTTCAATAAAAAGTTCTATTTTGTTTGTTATAAATTCACTTTCAACATTAAAAATAATTTCTGGTGGAATTGTATCTATTTTTATAGAAAATTTAATTTCAATTTCTTTATAATCATCAAATGAGTAAATTTTTATTTTATCAACTATTTTATCTCCCTCATTAAAAATTGATGTATCAATTGTTCCTTCAATCTCTTCCTCTCCATTAAATTCATATTTATTTAGTTTTATATAATTTGGAGTAATAATTTTTCCACTGCCTTTAACTATAAATTTAAAATTTATTATTTCTCCCTTTTCTATTTCACCAAAATCAAAATTTTTATCGCTTAGTTCAATTTGAGAAAATTTTATAACTTGAATTCTATGATTAAATGTATCAGCAACATAAATTATTCTATCTTTAACAAAAATTCCTTCTGGTCTTAGAAATTTCCCTTGATCCTTTTTATAAAAATTCTCATCAAAATTTTGTGTTATAAATCTTAAAAAAGGGCCTCCTCTCTCTCCAAATGATCTTGTATAAATTCCATCAAGAGTAAAGAAATCTAGTCTCCCTCCTTCACTTAAAACAACAATTTCACTTTCACTATATCTTGCAATTGAAACTGGATAAGATAAAATCTCTTTTCCAAAACTTTTTATAAATTTGCCATTTTTATCAAAAATATGAACCCTATTTCCATATGTATCACAAACATAGACTCTATTTATATCATCAAGAACAATTATTCCTTTTGGACCATATCCAGAGACACCATATTTATCAATAGTCATAGAGGAAGTTTTTGTAAATTGACCATCTCCTGAACCTATTCCACCAAATTTAAATTTAAACTTTCCATTTTCATCAAAAACCTGAACTCTTGCATTATAATCAGTTACATAAGACCAATTATCACTTCCAATTGCAATAGAAAGTGGATACATAAACTCTCCATTAGCTCCACCCATTCTTCCAAATGATCTTAAATATTTTCCATCTTTATCATAAACTTCTACAACATGACTTCCAGTATCAAGAACAAAAATCTCATCCTTTGAGTTTACTGCTATTCCAAGTGGATATTGAATTTTTCCTGGTGCAGCACCAAAAGATGAGAAACTTTTTAGATAGTTACCATCTTTATCAAAAAGAGAAATTGTTGATGTTCCAGAATTAGCAACAACAATTGTTCCATCACTTAAGGCTGCAATACTTTGAGGAAAATAAAGTGGAGATTTGACATCTTCTCCAATTTTATTTATGATGTTTCCATTTAAATCAAGTATATATATTTTTTCATCTTGAGAGTTTGAGATTATCATATAATTTTCAAATTTTTCTATACACTCAGGTTTTCCAAAATTTTCTTTGACTTTTTTTATAAATTTTCCATTTCTATCAAAAATTTGAACTCTTCCAGTGCAACTCTCAACAATCCACAAATTCCCATTTTTATCAAATGAAAAAGAGTTTGGACAATATAAATTTCCATCTTGAGTTCCAACTGTTCCAAAATCAAAAAGGTAATTTCCTTTTAAGTTAAAAACTTGAACTCTTGCATTTCCAGAATCAAGAACATAAACTTTATCTTCAAAGATCTCTATATCAAGTGGTGTCTTAAACTCTTTTTTTCCGCTTCCACTTTTTCCAATTATCATTTTGAGTTCATTATCAATTGAAAAAACTTTTACTGTATCATCACCTCTATCTGTAATCCAGAGGTTAAAATTTGAATCCATTGCAATTGAAGTTGGCATCATTTTTGGATATTCAATGAAGAAACCTGCAAAATCTCCATTATGTCTAAAAACTTTTACTTTACTTGAAGTAAGATCGCAAACATAAATGTAATCTTCATCAACAAAAAGAGATGAAGGATTAACAAAAGTGTTTAAAGATTCTCCAAAACCACCAAAACTTAAAAGAAGATTAAAATCTTTATCAAAAACAAGAACCCTAAAGTGCATTGAATCAAGAACAAAAAATTTCTCATTGAAATATTTTATATCTTTAACAGAATAGAAATTTTTGTTCCCTGGTCCATATCCTAAAACTTTAATATTATCCTGTGAAAAAGATTTTTCAAACTTTACTACACTAAATAATAAAGATAAAATAATAAAGATAAAAATTATTTTTCTCATATTTTTAATTTTATCAAAATATCAAAAACAAAAATATCTTTAAAATTTTTAATTTAAACCCTCTAATAATTCTCTACCTAAATCTCTTGACTTAATTAAACTTAAATTTATTGAGGATATTTCATTTATCTCAACTTGAAATATAAGATTTTCCTTATTAATTATGAAATTTTCATTATAAATTTTTAAAATAAAAATTTTTTCATCTTTTTCTAAATCAAAAACATGTAAATAATATTGTTTATCAAATTCTTCACTGTAAAAAAGTAAATTTTCTAAAATATAAATTTTCTTAGGCACACCAATTAACTTAATCTCTTCTAATAATTTGCCTTCATTAGTAGAAAGAATTAGTATTGAGTTATGAGAATTTATTCCGATGTATTTTTCTGTAGCCCATAATAAGGAAAAAGATTCATTTAAGTTTTTTTTCCATAAAATATCACCGTTTAGATTAAAGAGAAAAATCTTGTTATTTAAATAGAAAAGGATTTTATCTTTTGAAAATGAAAAAAAATTATGAACCAAGTTTATATTTTTACCACTTTCATCAATTTTAATAATCTCCTTTCTTGAGATAAGTTGACCATTTTTACTATCTATTTTAATAAGAAAAAGCTTATTATTATAAATTTGTAAAAAGAAAAGAGAAGAACCGCTTGAATTAATGAAATATAGTAAATCTCCATTAAAAGTAACTTTCCATTTTATACTTCCACTATTCAAATCAAGATAAGAAATATCAAATTCTTTCAAATCTTTACAATTAGGGTATATACCTATTGCAAAATTAGAATTTAGAGGAAGATAATTTAAATATTTAGAAACTGGATTTAATTCTGAATCAAATACAAAAAGATTACAGTTTGTTTGAATAAATAATTTTTCATCATATACATTTATATCTCTTATTTTTAGACAGATTTCATTTTTAATTTTTGTATATTTTGATCTCTCTAAATCTTTATTTATATCCTCTGGAAGAGGTATCATATCTTTTATTTTTGGTGGGTTTGGGAAATCTCCAAAAGAAGGGTTATAAAATAAAGAATCTGTTTCTTTTGTAAGTTTTTCATTTTTTTCACATACTCCATTTATATTATAAATAAACCATCTATCATTAATTTTTTTTAATAGATATGTATTATAAGTGTGGATAGAGGAAAGATGGATTCCTGGTATATATTTACAAGGAAAAATCCATTCAGGAGGTATTTCTTCAAAAGGAAAATCAACTTCTTCTACTTCATATTTTTTTAAATATAACTCTTCAATATAAAAGCAAGCCAAATCTTTCTTTTCATATTCACCATAAAATCGTAAAAAGATTTTAAATTCAGAAGAAGAATTTGATATATCATCTACCCAAGAAATTTCAAGAAAATTTTCTTTCAATTCATTTATAATATTATCAATTAATTTTTGATTGATGAAAATTTCTTTAAAAGTTTCTTTAATTTTCTCCTTCCTTTTTTCAAATGTTTTAAAACAGTGAGATTTTAAAAGATATTCTTTTGCTTTTAAATATAAATTTATAATCTCCTTTGGTGAATATTTTATATTCTTATCTAATTCGATAATATCATTATCCTCCTCTTTGCATGGAAGATTATTTG
Source organism: Caldisericia bacterium (assembly GCA_030018355.1). Lineage (NCBI taxonomy): Bacteria > Pseudomonadati > Caldisericota > Caldisericia > Caldisericia bacterium. The sequence goes on from JASEFN010000009.1 coordinate 4,175, forward strand.
TATCGATTTCTTTTAGATTAATCTTTGAAATTAATTCACCATTTTTAGAATTTAAAATCAAAATTTGAGAATCATTTGTTTTTAAATATACTTTATTATTAAATATTTTAATTAGAGAGATATTTTCATTAAATTCTTTAGAAAAAAGAGTTGGGACCTTTTTTAATTCAAAAATATGCTCATTTTTGCCAAAATTAGAAATTTTTAGTATTTTTCTTAATGTAAAATAATTTTCTTTCTCTATTTCAATTTGATATTCTCCTGGGAAAAGATTAATATTAATTGGGGTTTTTCCTTTATATTGTGAGTTAATATATAACATAGCATTTGATGGTATTGTATCTATTTTCAACTTTGTCTCTTTTTTACATCCATTAGTAACTAATCCCATTAACCCCAAAATAATCAAACATATTAATATCTTTTTCATTTAACCTCCTTTTTAATTATATAAACTTAAAATTTTACTTTATGGACAAACAGATGAACTATGGCATCCACACTCACAATAACTACAACCTCTTGGATCTTGGACAAAATAACAACCATAAAGATATGGATCTTTTGAAATACCATTTTGTATCATTTCAAAATGTAAATGAGGTCCTTCTGAATTACCAGTATTATCAGATTTAGCAATATATTGACCAGCATTAATAAAATATGGAGGATTTAATATTGGTACACTATTTTGTGCAAGATGAGCATAAAGTATTTCCCAAGAATTATCCTCATATCTTAATATTTTTATTCTATTTCCATATGGTCCATAATCACCATATTGATTATTTGGTACTGATTGTATACATTCAATTATATAACCTGTAAATCCAGCATATAAATTTGTGCCTGTTGGACATGTAAAATCTGTACCCTTATGACCATTATAACTACAATAACCACCCCTATAATCTTTATAATTAGAAGTTGTGTCATTATCAAAATAATAACCAGGTACAATATGAAAATTACACCAATGAAAAGGGTTATATATAAATCCACCTGATCCTCCATTTACTGATACTCTTGCATATATTGTAGATAAAACACTACCTCCTTGAGTTGATCTTGATTCAATTTTGAAATAATATTGACCATTTGCAACTATATTACCACTATCAGACCTTCCATTCCATGTAATAGTTTGTTCATTTGAATTTGTAATATATAAATTAGTATAGAATGTTTTTCTTATTTGATTTTTATCAAAATTAACAATATAGGCACTTACATATTTTGGAGGATCTGTTATTTTATATTTTATAGTATATGTACCACCATTTGTTGGATTAAAAACTGGTGCAGAAGGGCATGGACTTTGTTCATATGTTATTTGTACAATACTTGTTACATTATTTATTATAAATATTGAAATAAACATTAGCAAAATTGTGAAAAAGGTCATCTTTTTCATCTTTTACTCCTTATGGTGCAAAATATATTGGAGGTTTTATTTCTGGTGGCAGTATCTCTGGATTTGATCCATCAAGATTGATTATTACAAGTCTTCCATCTCTGTTCTCATATATTATCCTTCCATCTGGAGTGAATCTTGCATAAAATCCATCATTTAAATTTTCAATAAGTGTTATTAATTCAGTAGTTTCTTCTAAAATATCATAGATAATTATTTGTAAATTTTGCCATGATATATTAAAATCAGAATTTAATGGGTCATTGCTTTTTCTTTTTTGTTGAGGTATCAAAGAGTAAATTTTATTTTCTTTTATTAATATATCAAGTGTTGCACTTGAATAACCATTGCCTAAAAATTTAACTTTCCCATCTAAATTTATTAAATAAAAACCACTTGTTTCAGATTTTAGTACTTTATTTTTTTTAGGATCATATATAAAAGGTTGGGCAATTTTCACAAGAATATTTTCATTGTCGAACCAACCCCATACATTGAAAACATTGTAGATATCTTTATTTAAAATTTTGAATTTATTTTGATTTAATAAATATATGCCAACACCTTGTATTTCCCATAAATCTTCACCTTTATAATTTTCTGGAAATGTTGAAAATGATATTTTATTTCCATCAGGAGACCAAAAGATGAATGGTTCACCAGTTCTTTTTTTCCATAATAAATTACCTGCAATCACAGTGTAATCTTTTACAACCTGTCTTTTATTTGATCCATCTATATTTACTAACCATAATCCAAATGTATTTGTAACATAAGCAATAATATCATCTTTTGGGGATCTAACTGCAACAATTACATTTTTATCTATAACAATAGGTAGTTTTTCTCCAGTTTCTTTATTTATCCTATATAAATTCCAACCAGAAATAAAAAAATCTTGTGATTGTCCTGGAGTTAATTCTCTCTTTCCTTCAGAAATAATTAGCCATTTCCCATCAATTGATTCTCCAAAAACAACTTCTGCTTCTGGATTTCCTGGTATAGAAATAAAACTACTTGATTTAGTATCAAGTAATTTTATTTCATGACCAACTACAATTGGTAATATGGTTTTTATCTCTGTGTTAGCTTTATTTTCTGTCTTATTTATTAGTTTATGATTATAAATTAAATATAAAATACCTATAATTAACCCCAAAATAATCAAACATATTAATATCTTTTTCATTTAACCTCCTTTTT
>JASEFN010000010.1 GCA_030018355.1 Caldisericia bacterium
CACCAAGAGATTCTGAGACTATCCTTATTGGAACAAAAACTCTTCCAGGAGGAAGAAGAAGTGGTGGTGAATCCATAATAAATGGAACAGAATTTATATAATAATTTGATTTATTAACCCACATTGTTAAAGAGACATCATATAGAGTTATCATAACCTTTTTCTCATTTCCATCCCAAACAACTGTTCCACCAATAGATTCTGAAATAAATCTTAAAGGCACATAGGTTCTTCCATTTCTTATAAAAGGTGCAGTATCAAGTTTAATCTCTTTTCCATTGACGAATGCTATTGATTTTCCTATATAAAGAAATATTTCTTTCTTCTCAATTCTATAAACTGCCCTTGATGCTTTTGTTTCATTTCCTGCTAAATTGAATATCTTTCAAAAGAAAAAGCAGAAAAATTATATGAAGTTCATAAAGGTAAGGATTTTTTTGAAAAACTTGTAAATTTTATGATTTCTGGTCCTATACTTGCAATTGAAGTTGAGGCTCCTAATGCAATTCTTCTTATGAGAAAACTTATTGGTGCTACAAAGCCAGAAGAAAGAGAGATGGGGTCAATTAGAGGAGACCTTGCAATAGATCTTACAGAAAATCTAGTTCATGCTTCAGATTCAAGAGAAAATTATGAATTTGAAAGAAAAGTTATTTTTGGGGAGTAAATTATACGATTATGAAGCATATTTGTTAAGTGTTTTAAATAAAAAAGATGAGGCAATTAAAATCTTAAATGAAGCAATTGATTTTGGATTCTGTTAGTCAATTAAAAAATGAATTTTGAAAAAAATTTTGATTCAATTAAAGATAGCAAAGAATATAAAAAATTTTTGGAGAAAATTAAAATAATTGAGGAAAGAGAAAAGACTTTAGTAAAAAGAGAATATTTAATTTTTGAACCATCGAATTTTGAAGAGAACAAAAAATAACCAGTAGACCATTTTTATAAAATTACATATGAACTTAATAATGAATTAACTAAAGAAAAATTTTATAATACATAATAACATGATAGATAAGTACAACCCGTTGTTATTTTATGAATAAATAATGAATCATTTAATGATATAGTTGCTCATCCTCATTCTATTTTGCATTATATACTCCTGTTTTATATGTACTAGGAGGTTAACTTTGCATCATAATTATACTAATCTTCCAATTTATATAGTCTTGAATAAAGATGAGCAATAAATTCAATAAAACCTTTATCTACAACCTAATAAATTGTTTTTATATTCATTCTACGAATTATCAAGTAGAATAGAATTTAAATAATCCATCTTATATGACAAATAATTTCAATTATACTCAGTTTCTTTTTTCTATTAATGCAAATGAATTATTAGGATTTAATAAAGTGAATTTAAATATTAATAAACCATTCTTTTTATAAATTTCAACTTTTATTAACTTTTTATCAAATTCATTAATTATTTATAATATAAATTGAAATTAAAAAATTTCTACTGGTTCTCTTGAAAATATACTTTAAAGGTGTTTCATAAAAATTATCTTCACTTAAAATTATATTTTTATAAACCAAAATTTTGTTTATAATAAAAATTAACAATAAAATTAATATTGTTGCTAAAACTTTTTCATTTTAACTTCCTCTTTTTTAAGATTTATTCTAAACAAATTTTCTATTCGGATAGTTTATAAACAGTAGAATATCCAATAATATAAATTGAATTATTGTCAAAATAGGGAGAATAATCAGATAAAGAATAACCAGTTAATTTCCATAATATTTTTTCTGAATTCAAATCTATAGCACATAAAAATATTTTTTTTTCTATATCAAAAAGAGATATGTATAAAACATCATTTACTATTGTCATATAAGGGCCTATTTCGTTTTCAATTTTTATTGTTCTAATGATATTTCCAGATTTTTTATCAATAATTAATATTAAATTATTTATTCCAGCATATATATTTTTATCATCAGATGCTAATAATATATTCATAGGTCTTTCATTAATATTATCAATAGTTTTAGTAGTTAAAATATTACCATTATTTATATCTATTAAATAAAATTTGAGATTAACATCCCAAGCAAAAAGAAAAACTTTATTTTTATCATAAAGAAATTTTTTATTTATAATATTTTGAATTTCTTTTTTCCATCTCATTCTTCCACTTTTTATTTCAAAACAATATAATATTTCATTAATATAATTTTGATAAAATAATAAAAAATTATGTGAAATAAAGAAAACAGGTTTTTTAATATTAGTTGGAAATTTCTTTTTATAAATATATCTTTCTTTTTTAATATCAAATGCATTAAAGATAATGTTCAAATGTTGCATTGAGGGTTTTATTGTAAAAAAATAGATTACAGAGTCTATTATAATAGGAGGAAATATAAAATCTCCATTATTATTTAATCTAAATACTATCTTACCACTTTTATAATCCAAACCTATAATTCCTAAATTATTTACTCCAATAAAAATAATTTCATTACAAATTATAGGTGTTGTTATTTCATCAACATTTTCAAAATGTACTTTCCAGATTAATTGACCACTATTAGTATTTACTGCATAAAAATTTCCTTCTTTATCAGAAAAATAGATTATTCCATTATATATTAATGGGGAGTTATTAAAGATTGGTTTATACAATACTGGTAAATTTTCAATTGGATATGGTGGATTATTAAAATACCAAATTAGTTTTGGTTTATTTTTTATTGGAATTACATTATAATAACCATTAAAAAGAGTCTCTAAAACACTCTCATCCATATTTATTTCATAATTTTTAATAATATTTTTTTCGACACAACTTAATAAAAAATTGTTAAATATAAAGAATAAAATAATAAGTGTGAGATAAAGTTTTTTATACATATCTAATATGAAGGATATATATATCCAAAATAATAAATACTAATATATCTTCCATTTAATTCTGGGGTATAAAAATTGATTATAACAAATCCATCACCATATCCATCTCTCACATAAATGTAATATCCATCAATTCCTTGATAATAACCTATTCCTGTTATCCAATGCCAATTTTGAATATCCCAATTAATTAAAATGGCTAATGGTTTATTATTATTTATTTCTATGCATATATCACCAAATTTTGGTGTATATGTCCCAGAAGTTGAAAAATGATAATCACAATTATATTCATTATGAAATGTATTAGAATGTAATTTTATTCCATTATTAAAATTTGATGGAAGTGTTCCATAAATACAACTTGTCCCCATATCATACCACAAACAAGTTGTTAATTGTG
>JASEFN010000011.1 GCA_030018355.1 Caldisericia bacterium
TCCCTATTAACCCCAAAATAATCAAACATATTAATATCTTTTTCATTTTAACCTCTTTTATTTAGATTTTTAATTTTTTGTTTTTTCCTTTAGATCACCTCCGTTTTATAATCAATTATTTGAATAATTTGGAAATTTAAAAGAAGGGAAAGAATTTTTAATGTTTATTTTTTGTGTTAATTTGCCATTTTTATAAACTTCAATTTTTTTATCTTTTTTATAAATGATTATTTTTCCTAAAATTTCACCATTTTCATTGGTTGCTACTATTTCATCTTCATTATAAAAAATATAGTAATTCAAATAATATCCAATATAATTATCATAATATATTCCTTCTTTTGTTTCACTTTCTTGGTATGAAGGATAAATTTCACTATTTTTTAAAAAATTAATTACTTTTTTAAATTCACCACTATTTAAATCTAATGACCAGAGCAATCCTAAATTTTCATTTGTGCAACAAAATTGGAAAAATAATTTGTCTTTTTTTAAAAAAAACATTTTACTAATATTATCTCCAAAAAGCCAAGGAACAGAGTACAAATCTAAACCTTTGGTTAAATTTACATCTAATTTTCCATCATGCAAATCTATAATAAATAATTTATTTAATAATTTTCGTATATTGGAGTTTAAGGAGTTGTAAATACATATAATTTTATATGAGCTATAAGTTTTTTCTATAATTATGAATGGAATTATCTCTTGATCCTTTAATAAATCAACTGGTAATTTTGAGAATAAAATTTCAAATTCATTTTTTAATTGCATTTTGTTATCTATCATTTCATAAATTTTTAATTTAAAGTTATCTTGTATTTTTACCACAATTGGAGTTTCTAAAAAAATTGAGAATTGAGGCAAATCTGTTTGTAGAGTTTTATAAATTTTAGTACTCTTTTTATAAATTTCTTTTAATTGACAATTAAAATAAAAGTGTTCATTTCCATCCCAAAAATAAGGAAAAATTGAGGAATATGTACCTTGTTTAAAACCAGTATATAGTTTTTCATAGTTAATATAAAGTTTACCATTTTCAATATCCCAATAATTTAAAAAAATTTCATTTTGACCTAAATTATTGTCACTTAATAAATTATTAGAAAGAAAGGGAATGCTATTTTTATTTATAATCGGTTTACATCCAATAATTGTTATTAATACAAAAATAATGATTAATTTTAATATATTTTTTTTCATAATCACATTTATAAATTTAATTTTAATAAAAAACAAGAAACCAAACAGGAAAAGATAATGTAGGTAAGATATATTGCTTTCTATCATGAGTATGAGCACTATATTTCAATATCGAGCCATCATTATATACAATTATAGTTGTATGATCAGGATTTCCATTATTATTCTGATCCATCATACAAATTGAACCAGGGACTGCATAAGGTCTATAATAAGTTAGATAACAATAATTACTCCACATGTAGTTATTTAAATCTGGACAATAAGTCCATGATGTAGTGTAAGGTCTCCATATTGAATCTGTTGGAATACCACCTGCACAAACTGATTGGGACACATAATTTGCACAATCACCACAAAAAGCAAGATAATTAGGATTATAATAATTAGTATCTTGGTATACCCAATCATTAGGGTCTGAACTACACCATATTTTTTTAGTTGTATTTGAAGTATACATATTAGCATAATTAACACAAATAGAAGGGTTATAATTATATTTAGTTTCTGAATTTTTAAAATTAAAATTCAAAAAATTCTTAATAAGATATTCATAAAATTCTTTTTCTAATTCAGAATAATTTTTAATTTCAATAGAATTTTCTGCTAATATATAGTTACCTAATGGATCTTCAATGTATAAACTTAATTTATCATTTTCTTTAATACCCTTAAATCTTATATTAAGTTCTTGTTGAATATTTATATAATTCTTTATATTTTCTACCCAATAATTAAGTTGTTTTTCTAAAAATACTTTCTTATAATTTGAAAAGGAATTTTCATTAAGAAATTTTTTATATGACTTTATTATAGGATGTTCTTCATAATTATTTAATTTTAAAGTATAATAGATTTTTACAAAATATGATAGATCATTATTATTAAATTCTTTGTTATAGATAATATCTTTGATAATATAAATATCTTTAAACTTTCTAATTATAAAATTATCAATTTGATCTTTAAGATAATCCTCTGATAAAATATTATTACAATAAACTTTATTACTCAATTTATACCTTAATGGTAAAATTAATCCAATAAACCCTATAATCCCTATTAACCCCAAAATAATCAAACATATTAATATCTTTTTCATTTAACCTCCTTTTT
>JASEFN010000012.1 GCA_030018355.1 Caldisericia bacterium
CACAATTAACAACTTGTTTGTGGTATGATATGGGGACAAGTTGTATTTATGGAACTCCTGTTAATAACTTTAAAAATGGCTTATTAATTCATACTAATTCTTGTCAACATCCACCATATAATTGTTGCTATAATTTTACAACATCGTGGCAGAGACCACCATCTTATAATTTTTTAATTATAGAGATTAATAATAATAGACCATTAGGCATTTTATTTGGTTGGCCATTAATAACACCACCTCATCCAAACTATGGGTATCATTGGGTTGTTGGAATTGGTTATGCATATGGTACCAATCCTTCTTATTATACCTTTTATATAAGAAGTGGTTGGGGTGAAGGATTGGTTATATTAGATTATCCTACTACAGAAAGTTATATCCATGGTTATGTCAAAATTTATCCAGGTTCATAAAATTTTTTTATTAATAATATTTTTTTATTTTATAATATTTGGAATTGAAATTTCCTATCCTATAGGAGAATTTTTTCCATCTTCTTTCAGTACAATATTAATTTGTAATTTAGCAAATGGGGGAATTTTTTCAGTTAGAGATATAGGTTTAAACACAAAAGAAAATGGTCAAAGTATTTTTCTTGTTACTCATAAATTATTAAAAATAGTTGATATTAATGGGAAGGAGAAAATTTATGCTTCTAAAATATTTTATTTGCTTAAAAAACTTCCTGAAAAAGAATTAAATAACCAAGACATAAATAAAATAGTATTTGAAAAAACGAAAAAGAAAATTAGGAATGCTTTTCTTTGCTATTTATATTTTTTTGATAAGTTTTCACCATATGAAGATTGGTGGTGGATTATTAGAACAGAAGATAACTATATTTATATGATTAATTATAGAAATGGTGAATTATATGAAATTAAAGAGATTTTATATTAATTTAATATGGGGATTTTCAGTAATACTTCTTAATACATTTTTTATATGGTTATTTAAAGGCATTAATCCTATAATAATCTCTCTTTTTCTTCCTGTTTCAATAGTAATAATTACATTATTGATAGAGCCAAACAATTATTTTTTATTACCAATATACTATATTATTTCAAAAATATTATTACTTCTTATTCTTTCTTTTCTTACTTTTATACATAATCCATGGATTTTACTCCATTTTTATAATGGAGATATATTTTTAAAAATAAACAAGTTAATAAATTATAAGATTTTTATTGAAAAATCATTTGATGCATTTAAAATAATATGCCAATTTAAAATAGGTTTTATAGAAACCATATTTGTTATATTAGGATTAACTATCTCTCTTTTAATAAGAAAATTTATTTTTAAAAAAAACTTAAAAATCGAATTTAATAACTTCAAATATACTAATTTGATCCTTTTTGGTCTTTTTACTTTCTCTCTCTTTTATTTTATTTCGAACATGCTAATATTATATGGGTTAAATTATTTATTTTTAATATATTTAACATTTTTAATATCAATAGTAATTGGTTCATATTTATTTCTTATACCTTTTTATAGAAAATCAACAAACAGAAAAAAATTTATTCTTTACTTTTATCCCCTACTGTCATATTATTTTGCTTTATTTTTAATAGAACCATTTGGTTTAATAATTAATATTTTAAATAGAATCTATATTTTTCATTTAGAAGCTTTTCCATTTATATTAATTGGAATAATTTTAACAAATAAATACAAAGTTATTAGAATTAAACAATAATGAAACTTTTTATTGGTTAATAAGTTTATATAATTAAAAAGGAGGTTAAAATGAAAAAGATATTAATATGTTTGATTATTTTGGGGTTAATAGGGA
>JASEFN010000013.1 GCA_030018355.1 Caldisericia bacterium
TGATAGAGAAGGAAATTTAATTAAAGTTGTATTCTTTTCAGAAAATAGAATTTTTGTATCTCTTAATGAAGTTCCTAAACATTTTATTGATGCGCTAATTGCAAGCGAAGATGAAAGATTTTTCAAACATAAAGGAGTTGATTTTAAAGCAATTATAAGATCACTTTTTATAAACATAAAAACAAAAGAAATTATAGAGGGTGCATCAACAATTACAATGCAACTTGCTAGAGAACTTTTTTTAAGTAAAGAAGTTACTCTTGAGAGAAAAATAAAAGAGATGATTCTTGCATTAAGACTTGAGAAACTTTACTCAAAAGAAGAGATATTAACTTATTACATAAATCAAGTCTTTTTTGGTTCAGGTGCATATGGAGTTGAAGCAGCAGCAAGAAGATATTTTGGAAAACATGCAAAGGATCTTTCTTTAGCAGAATCAGCAATGCTTGTTGGAATTCTTCCATCTCCAAGTCTTACTAATCCACTTGTTGATTTTGAGAGAGCAAAAATAGAACAAAAAAGAGTCCTTCAAAGAATGGTAAAAGTTGGTTTCATAACTCAAGAAGAAGCAGATAAAGCATATGAAGAAGAGATTATTTTAAAAGAGTTTAAAGAAGAGGTCTCAAATGATCCAAATGGATGGTTTATTGATTATGTAAAAGATAGAGTTAGAGAAATTCTTGGAGAAGAGATTCTATATAAAGGAGGGCTTAAAATATACACAACCATTGATCCAAAAATTCAAAATTTAGCATATCAAACCTTTAATAAAGTTATAGAAGATAATGTTAAGGCAAAAATATTTTCAAATAAAAAGGATGATCTTGGAGTAAGACAACCACAAGGTGCAGTTGTTATTCTTGATCCAAAAACTGGAGAGATACTTGCAATGGTTGGTGGAAGAGATTATTCAGAAACTCAATTCAATAGAGCACTTGCTTTAAGAAAACCAGGTTCTTCATTTAAAATTTTTGATTATACTCCTGCAATTGAAAATGGAGTTGTAACTCCTGCAACGATAATCAATTCAGATTATATTGAACTTCAAGGATGGATTCCAAAAGAGTGGGAGGGTAGTTATTTTGGAAAATTAACTGTAAGGGATGCAATTACTTATTCTTCAAATATCTGTGCAGTAAAAACTGGACTTAGGGTTGGACTTGATAGAGTTGTCTATTATGCAAGAAAAATGGGAATAAGAACCCCTCTTGAACCATATCCATCAATGACAATTGGAGGTTTTGAAGTAACTCCTCTTGATATGGCAGTTGCATATGGAGTGCTTGCAAATATGGGAGAAAGAGTTGATGCAAGAGGAATAACAAAGATTTTAGGGAAAGATGGAAGACCTCTTTATGAGAGCAAACCAAATCCAGTAAGAGTTGTATCAAAAGAGGCTTCTTATATAATGACAGATCTATTTAAGAGTGTAACATATTACTACTTTCCTGAATTTAGAGGAATCCCTCTTGCATGTAAAAGTGGAACTGCAGGTGATTTTACAAGTGGATGGTTTATTGGATACACAAAAGATTTTGTTGTAAGTACATATATTGGTTCAGATAAAGAACTTATTGGGCTTGAGGGAGTAAAAAATTGGGGAAGAAGATTTGCTGGAGAGGTTTGGAGGGGAATATTTAAGGAATTAATAAAAATAAAAAAACCAACTGATTGGGAAAGACCAGAAAAAGTAATTTAT
>JASEFN010000014.1 GCA_030018355.1 Caldisericia bacterium
TATAAAAAAAATATATATATGAGAAAATTTATTTTAATATTATAATTTTTATTTTTTTGATTTTTGCATCAATTCAAAAATTACATTCTCAAAAATTAAATTATATAGAAGGTGGAGTATTAAATATAAAATTATACGTTATACCTTTTACAACATTATTTAATTATAATTTACCATATAAAGATGTAAAAAAAATATCATTCATGAAAATTATAATTTGGGAATCTAATTGTAAACTTAAGAACTATGAATTTTTAGATTTAGTTAAAAATCTAAATTTAGAATACGAATCCAAAATTATTGAAGATTATAGAATTAAATGTGTAATAAATAAAATTTTTGGAAGAGAGGTTCTTTATTTTAATCAATTCGGTGATTTTTTATATAAAGGGAAAACATATCAGAATGAAGAAATTAAGAATTTTATTTGGCAGCATTTGCCAAAAAATGATAACTAAAAAATATAAAGATAATGTGCCAATATTATAAAAATATAAAATATGAAAAAGTTTATTTTACCATTATTAGTCATATTAGGGTTAAATTTTAATTTTTTAACCTTACATTCACAAGAAGTCTTTACTATAAAAAATTGTTGTATTAGAAAAATAACTTTATATGCGATTCCTCCAGGTGATATGTTCCGAATTCAAGTTAATTACTATGAAGTTAAAAAAATATCAGATATTAAACTTTCTGTTAAATCTCCAAGCGAACTGGACGACTATAATTTTTTACAACTTCTTCACAATCTAAATGAAAATGATAAAGTTGAAATTATTCAAGATTATAGGATAAAATGTATTATTCACAAATCTTTGGGTAGAGAAGTTTTATATTTTAATGGTTTTGGTGGTTTTTTGTATAAAGGCCATACTTTTTATAACGAAGATATAAAAAATCTTATATGGAGGTATTATTTACCTCTGAATTTTTAATATCAAATGTAATAATTGTAATTATGAAAAAAATATATATTATTTTATTATTATTTGTAGTTTTGTTTTTTATAAATAAAACTACAATATATTCACAAAAATATGAATTAAAAAAAATAACACTTTATATAGTTCCAATTAATAACAATGAGGGTTTTGATATTCCATATAATCGTATTAAAGAATATTCATCAATTAAAATTACCATAAAAAATTGGGTTGAATTAGAATTATTATCTAAAATGTTATATGGTCTCAAATGCGAAACAAAAGCAGAAATAAATAAAGATTTTAGAGTATTATGCATCATTCATTGGGGATATAAAAAAGAAAAAATTTATTTTAATAAATATGGTCATTTTTTATATAATGGTAAAGCATGCAGAAATGAAAATATTTGGTCATTTATACTTTCGAATATACCAGATAAGTATAAATAATGGTTCTTTTATTTTATTAATGTATTTATTTCTTTTAAAATATCTTATCAAAAAAATGGCAGTATTCAAAA